>SUVX01000111.1 GCA_015061725.1 Lentisphaerota bacterium | reverse complement strand
AAATTTTATTTCCCCGGATTGCAAAACTAAATTTTGCGAACTGCTTTGTTTTTCTTTTGAATCATTCATTTTTATCTCGTTTATGATTATATCAAACATTACACTACTGTCCGGTAAAAATTACCGAAGTTAATTGAAATTGTCGGGACTTGTTATATATTAAAAACGACCAAATCCTTAATATCTAACAAGAAAGCCCCGAACAATGTATTACAATAGCATCTATTCTCAACTTTTCAACTTTATACCCCGATATCGTTTTGAAAAAATCGTAAAAAAGTCAGGCGGAGACAGATATTGCAAGCATTTTACCGCATGGAAACAATTTCTGACCTTACTCTTTGCTCAAATTTCCGGTAAGGATTCTTTACGGGGAATTGAAAACGCTCTGCTTGCCAACCACAAACGCCTTTATCACCTCGGCATGGAAGCTGTGGTAAAATCCACGCTGTCTGAAGCAATGAACAGCCGCAATCTGGAAATATTCAAAGTGGTAATTGGTGCCATTCCATGTAATTTAATTGGTGCCATTCCATGTAATTAATTCTTGAACAATGAATTATAAATAAATTATTTCTTTTACCTCGGTGACATTTGACTATTTGATATGCTGGAGATACATTACTGACAGTAGCGGGCAGATTATTGCGTCTGGGGAGACCGAAAAAAAATGGAATAATTTAACAGTAAGTATATAATGAATAGTCATTTGTATATAATGGCACCAATTATTTCACTTTTCATCTCTTTTTGCGGTGTTGATGAATTTTATCAGGTTCACCCGGATTTGTGAACAAACATTGTTTAATATCCGTTGGTTAATATTATGTGATAATAGATAATTATATGCACATAAAAAAATCAAATATTGTTGTTTTTGCTTTTTTTATTAAAATTTTCATAAAAATAAAAAGCACAACCTTGCAAAATAAATTATTAATTAATGCAAGGTTGTGCATGTTGATTTTTTTATACAACGGCGATTACTTCCACTTCAACCAAAGCTCCTTTGGGAAGAGCTGATACAGCAACGCAACTGCGGGCTGGTTTGCCTGTAAAATATTTAGCATACACCTCGTTAAATTTGGCAAAGTCATTGATATCAGCAAGGAAACAGGTCGTTTTCACAACATCTTCAAAAGTTGCTTTTGAGGTGGCAAGAACTGCTGATATATTCAGCATAACTTGTTCCGTCTGTGCTTTTATATCGCTTCCAGTCAAGACTCCGCTTGCCGGATCAAGTGCGATCTGTCCGGAACAAAAAAGCAAGTTTCCTGATTTTACTGCCTGCGAGTATGCTCCAACTGCTGCCGGAGCATTTTTTGTTGTGATGATTTCTTTCATAAAAATCTCTCCTAATTCAATATCTGATATCCGGCATTGGATATTGCCTGCCGAATCTGCATAAGCTGTTCTCTGTTCCTTGTCTCCATTTTGATGTGCAGGAAACAACCAATAATGTCCGCATGTTCACCACCCGGATCGTGACGGACTTGGATGACATTTGCGCCGCAATCGGCGATGATTGCAGAGACTTCCCGCAACTGACCGGGCTTATCCAGCATGGCGATTTTCAATTCTGCCACTCTTCCGCTTGAAAGCAATCCTCTGTTGATGACCCGCGAGAGAATATTGACATCAATATTTCCTCCGGACACGACTGCGCAGACTTTCTTTCCGGCAAGTTCAAGTTTCTTTGCCAATACTGCTGCCACGCCGACTGCACCGGCTCCTTCGGCGACCAGTTTCTGCTTTTCCATCAAAGTCAATATGGCACTTGCTATTTCATCATCACTTACCGTAAGCATACCATCCACATATTTACAGCACAACTCGCGGGTCAGATCCCCCGGTCGTTTCACCGCAATACCGTCTGCAAAGGTGGAAACTCTATCCAGTGTAACGCTCTGCTTTTCTGAAAAAGCCTTGCACATTCCTGATGCACCATCTGCCTGAACGCCGTAAACTTTTACATTCGGGTTCAGCTGCTTCAAGGTGAACGCCACACCGGAACACAAACCGCCTCCGCCGACCGGAACCAGTACGGTATCCACATCCTGGAACTGTTCTAATATTTCAAGTGCTATCGTTCCCTGCCCGGCAATGACATCCTCATCATCAAAAGGATGAACGAAGATACCACCTGTTTTTTTGCAATATTCGTCCGCTGCAAGGTAAGCATCATCATAAACACCGTCAACCAGATGAACTTCTGCTCCGAGTTTACGGGTTGCTTCCACTTTGGAAATAGGGGCGATGCTGGGCATAAAAATCACTGCTTTCCGGTTGAGTTTCCCGGCGGCAAGAGAGACGCCTTGTGAGTGATTTCCTGCAGAACAGGCAATGATTTCCCGGTCATCCTGGGGCAAAGAGGCTATTTTGAAAAAAGCACCGCGCAGTTTGAAAGATCCGGTCAGTTGTAAATTTTCCGCTTTCAAACGGAAGTCGCAATCATCAGTTAAGCCATTGCTTTCTATCATATCGGTGTAACGTGCCACACTTTTAAGCAGATGGTGCGCCCGGTAAACTTTATCCAAAGTCAACATAATTTTGCCCCCTTGTCAGCGGATGATACCAATGCGGCATAACGCTTGAGATATCCGGACAACTGCCGCTTGGGAGCAAAATCTTTTCTGCGACGTCTTTCAGCAAGAAGATTTTCATCCACCAGAAGTTCCAGAGAATAGTTCGGGATATCTATTTTTATCAAATCTCCATCCTCAACCAGAGCGATGTTCCCACCGGAAACCGCTTCCGGAGAAACGTGTCCTATCGCAGCTCCTCTCGTTGCGCCGGAAAATCTTCCATCGGTGATAAGAGCCACATCAGCATCCAATCCCATACCGGCAATGGCACTTGTAGGTGAAAGCATTTCCCTCATTCCCGGTCCACCGGCAGGACCTTCGTTGCGGATAACAACACAATCTCCCTTGACGATTGAGCCGGAGAGAATCGCTTTTACCGCATCTTCTTCGCACTCAAAAACCCGTGCCTTTCCCGTGAATTTCAGCATTTCAGGTCTGACGGCACAACGCTTCACGATTGCCCCGTCAGGAGCAAGGTTGCCATAGAGTACCGCAAGACCACCCTCGGCAGAATATTGATGGATGACCTCCGGATCTTTGACTTCTGCACCGGCGACAAGTTCGCCAAGGGTTTTACCGCAAACCGTCATTGCGTCCAGATTCAGCAGGTGGGAAACCTGATTCATCACAGCGGTTACTCCTCCGGCTCGAAGAAGATCCTGCATATGGTGTTTCCCTGCCGGAGCCAGACGGCACATATTGGGCGTGCGGGAACTGACTTCATTTACGGTATGCAGATCAAACTCAACACCGGCTTCCGCGGCAATGGCGGGCAGATGCAGCACGGTATTTGTAGAGCATCCCAAAGCCATATCTACTGTTAAAGCATTGTGAAAGGCTTGTGCGGTCATGATATCACGGGGACGCAAGTCGTTTTTCAACAAATCCAAAACGATCATACCAGCCCGTTTTGCGAGGTGAGTCCGTTGAGAGTACACGGCAGGAATCGTGCCATTTCCAGGCAAAGCCATGCCGATCGCTTCGCAGAGGCAATTCATACTGTTGGCGGTAAACATTCCGGAACACGAACCGCATCCGGGGCAAGCTGAACACTCGATTTCAGACAATTCATCTTCACTCATTTTTCCGGCATTAACCGCTCCTACTGCCTCAAATACGGTATTGAGATCTTTACCATCCAATGAGAGCATGGGACCACCGGAAACGAAAACCGATGGCAAATTGCATCTTGCCGCCGCCATCAGCATTCCGGGGACGACTTTATCGCAGTTGGGAATGAAGACCAGCGCATCAAAGCAATGGGCTTTCACCATACATTCGATACTGTCGGCGATCAATTCCCGTGAGGCAAGACTGTAATGCATACCGTCATGCCCCATGGCAAGACCATCGCATACGGCAACTGTATTAAACTCCATTGGGGTTCCGCCTGCAGCAAGAACGCCATCTTTGACCGCACGGGCCACTTGCTGCAAGTGCATGTGTCCGGGAACAACTTCGTTGAAACTGTTGACCACGCCCACCAGAGGTCGTGTCATTTGTTCACGGGTATATCCCAGCGCACCCAATAAGGCACGCTGGGGAGCGGCAGTTACGCCACTGGTTATTTTTTTACTGTTCATCATTTGTTCCAATTCATTTTTGCACGCAATTCTGCGCCTACGGTTTCCATTTGATGAGCTTTGGCTGCTTCGCGTTGTTGCGTAAAAAGCGGTCTGCCATCGGCATTTTCTTTCAGCCATTTGCGGGCGAAAGTGCCATCCTGAATTTCAGAAAGCACCTTTTTCATTTCCGCTTTGGTCGCATCGGTGATCAAACGGTGTCCGGTATTGTAATCACCGTATTCAGCGGTATCACTGATGCTGTAACGCATAAAGGAAAATCCGCCCTTGACCACCAGATCGATGATGAGCTTCATTTCGTGGATACACTCAAAGTAGGCACTTTCCGGTTTATATCCGGCTTCGACAAGAGTTTCAAAACCAGCCTGCATCAAAGCAGTAACACCGCCGCACAGAACCGCCTGTTCGCCAAAGAGGTCTGTTTCAGTTTCCTCCTTGAAAGAGGTCTCAAGGATTCCGGCACGCCCGGCTCCGAGACCTGCGGCATATGCCAGAGCAAGTTCCATAGCGTTTCCAGTTGCATCCTGTTGAACCGCAACCAGACAGGGGACACCCTTGCCTTCAACGAACTGACTGCGGACAGTATGTCCCGGTCCCTTGGGGGCGATCATCACCACGTTGACGAAATCCGGGGGGACGATTTCTTTGAAGTGAACATTGAATCCGTGGGCAAAGCTCAAGGTCATGCCGGGACGGAGATTGTCGCGTACGCCGTTCTCATAGATGGAACGCATTTTTTCATCATTGACCAGCATCATCACCCAGTCCGCTTTTTTCACGGCATCGGGAGTATTCAAAACCTCGAATCCATCAGCTTTGGCAACGGCGGCACTTTTGGAATTTTCATAAAGTCCAACAACCACATTTACTCCGCTGTCACGCAGATTCTGTGCGTGGGCGTGTCCCTGACTGCCGTAACCGATTACGGCGACAGTGAAATTTTTGAGGAGTTCTTTGTTGCAGTCGTTGTCATAGTACATCTTGCTCATTTTCTTTTTCCTTTCCTTGAGGTTTGTTATATCAGAGCGTTGAGTTGTTTAACAAAACAACAGTTTTGACATCAAAAAGTTTGCTTAATTGCCGCATCATCTGACTTTGTACGGCGGCATCACCACGGGTAGCAATCTGAATGACAGACAAAGTCGGATCACGGCTTTCCTGAACAGTGAGCCGCTCAATGTTATGCTTGCCTTTTGCATAAAGCCCAGTGATCCGGTTCAGTACGCCGCAATGATTGACAACGGTAAGTTCAACAGTAAAAAGTTCCATTTTTCAATTCCTTCTGGTTACCAAATCCTGCACACTGCCCCCCGGAGGGATCATGGGCAGGACAAATTCATCCATATCAAGTTGACAATCCAGTACGGTCGGTGTATCCGGTGCAAGAGTGGTCAACGCATTTTCCAATTCCAACAATGAGGTCACTTTTTTCCCTTCTGCCCCAAACGCCTTTGCCAATGCTGGAAAGTCAGTTTTACGGTTCAAGGTGGTTGAGGAATAATGTTTTTCATAAAACATCGTCTGCCACTGACGCACCATGCCGAGGACACCGTTATTAAAAATCACAATCAAGAGCGGCAGATTCTGTGAAACTGCTGTTGCAAGTTCCTGCAAACACATTCCGAAACTGCCGTCTCCGGTAAAGAGAACTGTCCTTTTGCGGTCATTGGCAATACAACCGCCGATTGCCGCTCCAAGACCGAAGCCCATAGTTCCAAGTCCTCCTGACGTAAGCAGAGTCCGGGGGGATTGAAACGGGAAATACTGCATTGTCCACATCTGATGCTGACCGACATCGGTGGCGACAACGGTATCAGCTTCACAGTATTTTGCAACAGTTTTCAGTAAAGTCCGGGGAGTGAGATTATTTTCCAGCGGGAGCAAATCGAGTTTTTTTGCATCACAAACCCGTTTCTGCCATTGGGGACGAAACTGCTGCGGCAGAAGCAAAAGAAGTTTTTTCAGTACAGTTTTTACATCTCCGCACAACTCGATGTCGGCAGCAGTGTTTTTATTGATTTCAGATAAATCAATATCCACATGGATCAACGTTTTCCCCTGCTTGTACTTGGCAGTATTGCCTGTGGCACGATCGGAAAAACGAACTCCGAGAGCGATAATCAGATCACATTCACTTTGCAATTTTGCTGAACTCTGACTTCCGTGCATTCCGCACATCCCTAAATTAGCCGGATGTCCGGCTGGCAAAGCGGTCAATCCCATCATACTGAAGGCTACTGGAGCAGATATTTTTTCTGCAAAAGTTTGCAGCTCCTCACTTGCTCCGGAAGCAACTACGCCTCCACCGGCATAGATTAAAGGGCGTTCAGCTTCGGTTATGGCTTCGACTGCGGCAGTCAAATCTTCATCCGGCAGATCATTGAAAAAGAGTTCTTGCGAGACAAATTCTGATTCTTCACATACATCAGTCTGGATGCTTTTAGGAATATCCACCAGAACCGGCCCCGGACGACCTGATGAAGCGATTTTAAAGGCGGCATCCAGTATCCCGGAAAGTTCTCTTACATCACTTACAGCAAAATTGTGCTTAACGACAGGTCTGGTTATTCCGGTGATATCGACCTCCTGAAAACTGTCTTTGCCCAAAAGCGGAACAGCCACATTGCCGGTGATGGCAACCAGCGGTACGCTGTCCAGATAAGCATTGGCTATGCCTGTCACCAGATTGGTCGCCCCCGGACCACTGGTGGAAATGACGACGCCGGGATTGCCAGTTACCCGGGCAAAACCATCTGCCGCGTGAGCGGCGTTTTGTTCATGGGCGCACAACACATGGTTCAAGCGGTGGGAATTTTTATAAAGTTCATCATAGATAGGGAGAACTGCACCGCCGGGATAACCGAAAATGGTCTTGACCTTGTTGCGACACAGGGATTCGATAACTATTTCTGCTCCTGATCTTTTCATTTGTGTATTCCTGAGTTTGTGTTGATTAAAATAAAAAAGCCCTGCCGGTAATCGTTTCTCCGGCAGGGCTGTGATCCAATGTTGAAAGAACTTTCTCTATGCCATGCCGGGTGGCGTAATGATAATTACGCTGATAATAATGGAAATAATAATGGCAATAGCAATGAAAATGGATACGACAAAGGAACCGGACACAAGGAGTGCCGGGATATAGCTAAAACTGTTTTCAAACTTCATCGTATTCATTTTTTTCCTGTTAAACTATGATAAACAAAAAAACCTCCCTGCAGCTGATTACCGCAGAGAGGCTTGAATTTTTTATTTCTTATACCGTTTCTCTCAACAATAAGCAGCCGTACCGCAACCGATAATAATGGCGGCAATAATAATAATCATGCTGTTAATGTTGTTGAAAAACTGTCTCATCTGATCCTCATTTCGTTTGAGATTTCCTTAATGTACCATCTTTTTTTCATTATTTCAAGGGGAGAAGAGAAAAAATAATAATTTTTTTTGATTTTGACGATTGTCATACCTTTTTTTTATTTGACGGGGATGATTCTGTTTGCCGAACAGATTTCTGTACTGCGCATAATTTGTATATTATTGATCGTCTGCGGCATTACCGGACTGAAAATTTTGTCGCATAATTAAGTAAAAATAAAATTTTTTTGGAAGCGAATAACGCGTCATGCTTTGGGCGGCTGGAATTATCCTGCCGCCCCGAGGGGATTTTTCAACAGTCTGAAATAGAACGTTTTTATAGTCATTGCGGCATCTGACGAAGTTTCTTCAAGTATTCCTGTGCAATCGTATTATCAGGGGAAAACACAAGTAATTGCCTGCATAGTTCCCGGATTTTTTCCCGTTGGGTACTGATATTGCAATCTTTGATCCTCTGCTGCATCCCGGCAATCCACAAGGTTTCCATCTCTTTCCGGTATGGACTTGTTGCAAAATTCTTGATAATGTCCGGAATGTCTCCCAATCGCCCT
>SUVX01000110.1 GCA_015061725.1 Lentisphaerota bacterium | reverse complement strand
GAAAAAGCCGAACGTCGGCACCGAAGTTTTCTTTTCCTATTCCCGTTCTCCTCCATAGCCTTGGCGCAGGAGGACTTTTCTTTCAAAAAAAGCGGGGTATTTTGTTGTTGGGCGAAACCAGCCGTATTCTGCGGCGCCTGACTCCGTACCATTCCGTACTTATCCGTACTCATCCGTACAAACGCGCCGCCCCACCAAGACAGCATGCCGCAGCGGTTATACAAAACACCTGTTTTACAAGCAGCAACCACCAGCAGTTCAATCAATGTGAATACAGATTTTTTATTTCTGCCGCATAAAGAACGACGTCTTTTTGATACTGCTTTGTTTCTTTTTGACTGTTCCATTACATTTGCCTCCCTTTTGTTTAAAAAAAAGAAAAAAGTGAACGGGTCACATTCTTGATTTTATAATACCCATGTTGTATATTATATTCAGAAAATACGAAATGTCAACACTGTAACGGATAAAATAAGTGTTTTTTTTGACCGGGTCACTTTACCAGAAAGGGAATTTATATGGAACAAAATCTTGATAAGACCGGACAAATCGTGGATGTTTTAAGGCAGGAGTTAGCCGACGGCATCTATCCTGTGGGCGGGCGTTTTCCTTCTGAATACGATTTGGCAGAACGTTTTCAAGTTCATAAATCCACAGCCAACAAAGCAGTGAGTATGTTGGCGGCAGAGGGCTTGCTGGTCAGAGGCGGCCGCGGAGCCGGCACAAGGGTTCTGCGGCAGATGAAGTTTCCGCGCGGTATATTGGGATTTGTCGGTTCTTTGAATCACCCGTATCCCACTGCAGTTCTCAGAGGTATGCAGAAAATGGCTCTTACTCACGGTTTTCTGACAACCGTGTTTGCTCCGTCACCTGAGGAGGAGTCTGATTGTCTGAAACTACTGCCGGAGTCCGGACTTGCCGGAGCTGTCATCTGCCGTAACGGTCTTCTGTTGAAAAGTGATAGATTGCCGGTCATCCATGTGGACAGTGATTTGCTGCTTGAACACACCGATTTGCACGGCGTTGACAGTGATAAGTATGCCGGAGCAAGGATGATTCTTGCTGAAGCCTGTCGCTGCGGTAGAAAAAACATTGCAGTCTATGTCAGAAAACGGCATGTGACCTCTCCGTGGCTGTCGGGCTTTCTTGATGAAATGTCTGAACAGCATATCAGCAATCCGCAAGAGAGGATATTTACAGCAGTGGAATGTACGGCATGTGAAGCACGGCAGAATTTGCGCTGGATGTTGCAGCGTATTCCAGATCTGAATATGATTATTTGCGACTCCGATGAGCGTGCAGAGTTGATTGCTGAAGCGGCATTTGAAGAAAAAATAGATTGTCCCGGCAAAATTGCACTTTCCGGAGCCGGAAATCTGCCGGGTATCGGCAACCGTTGGAAATTTGCCTCTCTTGAACAGCATCCGGCACAAATCGGTTCTACCGCCTGCGTAGCATTGATCAAACTGCTTGAAGGAAGTATAGACCATACGGTCAGAGAGTACATCCCTCCTGCACCGGTCAACTTTTTTTGCTTGAAGATGCAGGATTTGTGAAATTCCGGATAAAAAACAGCCCCGGAAAAATTTTCTTTCCCGGGCTGTTCCAAAATGCTCAGATCTGCACTTTTTCGGCGCGTTTGTTCTGCATACTGCGGACGATGGCGGCGCCGGTGAGGACGGCCTGGATACCGTCTTCGATGGTGGGCAGGGTATCGGCGGGGGGGACGGCAAAGAGTTCTGAGAAAATCTTTGCATCGGCGCCGCCGTGGGCGCCTTCGCCGCGCTGAATGGGGACTTCTTCAACACCTTCGCCGCCGAAGCGGAAGATTTTGATACTTTCTTCGGGTGTCGTTGTCATGTTGTGAACATCTGAAGCGGTGGATTTGTAAGAAAGCTGACGGGCTTCAACGCGTCCTTTTGTTCCCTGGATCTTGATGATTTCTCCCTCGTAATCAGCGTGAGCGCAGAGGGAATAAGAGGCATAGACGCCGTTGGCAAAGAGAATGCTGGCAGAGAAAGTGTCTTCAATGTCAATCTCTTTTGACCAGATACACATATCAGGCGTGTAGGCATCTTTATCATAAAGTTTTTCTTCATAGGCAAAGAAATCGGGACACTCGTCCTTGTGGGCGCATTCGCAGCAGCGCGTACCCTCAAACTTGTGCGGCGCGTTGGCGCCGTAGGCGATGAGCGCGCCGGAACCGGTGACTTCAACGGCGTGGGAGTTCAGCAGAAAATTCATCTTGTCAAAGTGATGACTGCTTTTGTGCAGCTGAAGACCGTTGGAGTATTTTCTTCTGGAGTTCCAGCGGCGGAAATAACTTTTTCCGTGAACTCTGTCAAGAAGTTCATGATACTCCATGGATTGAATTTCACCGATTGCGCCGGACTCCAAAACTTTTTTGAGCGTCCGGGCGACGGGACGGTAACGGGAGTTGTGACTGGTGACGGCAAAGACTTCAGGATTGCGCTTGCAGGCTTCTCTGATTTGAAGACACTGTTCCGCATTGATACACAACGGTTTCTCTGAAATCACGCCGATCTTTTTGTCAAGAGAACGGACGATGTAATCAGCATGGAAAACATCCGTCGTACCGATAATGACAAGATCGGGAGAAGTTTCTTCACACATTTTGTCAAAATCGGTGTATTGCGGAGCATCCAGTTCGACCCATTTTGCAAAACAATCCATTTTGCCGGGATCGTTGTCAAAGAGGGCAACGATCGTGTGGGTTTGGTTATAGGTGTTTTTCAAGGCTTTGGCAAAGGCGATGATACGCAGACCGCAGCCGACAATGGCAACTTTTTTCATAATACAAGATTGCTTTCAGGATTTATTGATTCTTTGAGAGATATTCCAGAGTTTTGATGGCGACATAATCGTGTCCGGAGGGGGAAAGATGTACGCCGTCAATGGGATTGAGCAGAGAGGCTTTGTTCTTTTCTGCCTTCATGGGGGTATAGATATCCATGTATTCAAGTTTATGTTTCTTTGCCAGGTCGATCAGAACCTTGTTGAAATCCTCCTGACGGGCGGGATCACCGAAGCGGTTGACGTGACGTTTGAGTTTGATCCGGGAGTTTTCAGCATTCTTTTTGCACAATTCAAAATTGGAGGAACTGGCACTCATTAAAATAATGCGTTTGATACCTTTGGATTTGAGCAGCTTGATCAGTTTTTCATATTCTGCTTTCTGCTGAGCCGGGGGAACGACGGCGATTTTGTAGTTGTGTTTGCTGTTGGCTTTGGTATCGTTGTGTCCCAGAAAGATGAATGCCCAGTCATAGGAACGGTTCCAGATATCATTGTAACGGTGTCCCCAGCGTCCGGACTTGTTGCCGTTGAAGCGTTTTACGATACGGACAATGTCATCACCGCCGCAGGCATAGTTCCAGATTTGCGCTTTGCCGGGATTGAACATATTGAGGAAATATCCCACTTTGTCAGTATGGTTGAAACCGTAATCAAAATGGGTCAGACTGTCGCCGATGTAAAGGATATCCACTTTTTTTGCAAGTTTGATATTTTTTGCCGCAGCTTTGAAGGGTTCGGGATTGCCTTTGACGATAAAAGCCTCAATCGTTGCGCCGGTTTCGTGGGCGGCGGCAAGTCCGTTGACTTTGATTTTTCCGTTGGTGACTTCTTTCTCTTTGTGGAAGAGTTTGAAAGTCACTTTCTCCGCCTTGGCGGGATCTTTGACCAGCTGATAAGAGGGGAAAGCCGCAACACGGTAATCATTGTCGATTAAACGGACAACTTTGATGTTTTTGTATTTGCCTTTACCCCGGATGATCGGGGTGACACTGACGGCTTTGCGGGGAAGAGTGAACTCAAAAGAGCCTTTGCCCTGCAGTTCTTTGCTCATGGCAAATTCATTTTTTCTGTTTGTATCTCTGAAAAGGAAACCCAGCTGGTATTTATTCTGCGTGGTATTGGTAATGGTTATGCGGAACTTTGTGCCGAATGGCTGGGCACCGCGGATGGAAATGCCCGCAGGCAACAGCCGTTTGTCAGTGTCAACAATAAGGGTTTTGTTTTCAACTTTCGGACGTTCTTTCGTATTGATGATCCGCCAGGATTGCAAGCGGAAGTTATCCTGATACATGGTGATTTCATCTGCGGAGAGGATTCCCGCAGCGGCACATAAAGCCAACAATATTTTTTTCATTTTATTTCTCCTTGAATTGATTGTGGATATTGTTTAATATAATTCTTTATTTTTACATTTGCAACGGTTGTTTTAACGGTATTCTTTGACGGATTCCCCGTAAAGTTTTTGGATTTCAGCGGGCGTGAGATCTCTGGAATAGAGTCTGACATCGCTGATTTTTCCGCCGAAGGTGCGTCTGCCGCGTCCGAGAGTACCGATATCAAAATTGCCGTTCCAGATATTGAGATAGGTTTTAAGCGGTACGCCGTTGTCGGTGTATTCTTTGCCGTTGACGAAGAAACGGCATTCAGAAGCGTTCCAGGTGATGGCGATGTGGTCGAAACGTCCGTTTTGAGCCTTGGGACCGCGCAGACTGATGGCGTCGTGGATGGTGAAACCCCATTCTCCGCGATAGAACGGAACTCTGAAAAATCTTCCGGCGATGGCGTAACCGCCGCGGTCACTCAGTTTTGCCGCAAAATCCGGAGCCGCCCACAGGGTGAATGTGCCGGACTTGAGATTAAATCCGGGATTGTATCTGTTGCTGACAGCAGAGAGAGGCTTGCTCACGTCATAAACCTTTTTACCGGAGGGGAGAACGGCATATTTCATATCAAACTGGCGCTCGTTCAGACTTCCGACAAGGGCTGTTCCTTTGGAGCCATCCAGTTTCCAGCGGGCAACCAGGGGGAGAGATGAGGGATTTTCAAGTTTGACATTTTTGATTTCAAGAACGGTCACTTCTCCCGGAGGAAGCGCAAAACGCACCTGTTTGGTTCCTTTGATAAGCTTTTTCGGACGGTAAATGGAACTTACCTGTGCGCCCTGCGGCAGAGTGATTGTGATATTTGAGGTGTATTTATTGTCATACTGCTCTCTTCTTTCCCACGGATTCTTGCGGACACCCTTGTTGTTGATGACCGCCACTTTCCAGTGATCCTTTGCCAGACGGCTGATGATGAATTGGCAGTCGCCTTTGATCTGGAAAGGCAGGACTTCTTTCTGCAGTCTTTCAAGCAGCATGGTGATATATTTGCTCGGCTGTTCTTTGTCTTTGCCGGTAAAATAGGGCGGCAGAGTCATGATGACGTTGCCCAGACCGTATTTCTGTTTGACGGCAAAGGTGTTTTTCTTTGCGGTTTTAAGGGCGGGACGGGATTTCACCGGGCGGTATTTGGGGATGACAAGTCCGTCTTCTTCCACCGTCTGCGGCAGCAGAATGGCGGACATCATGGCACGGGGCAGATGTTTCTGATGGATACTGTTGATGACAAGCGTTCCGCCCTGAGAAACGTAACTTTCAAGTCTGTCTCTCAACTCAGGAGTGAATTTAATTTCATCGGGCAGGATCACAACGGCATAATTTTCAAACTTGGGAAACTTGCCGGAGGGGGGATTGGCAAGTTCGGTTGAAAAGATATCGCCCAATGCGGAGTTGTGCATATTGTGACTGTAAGGGGGCGTATCCCATGCGGCGCGGTTGCCGTCCCAGTAATCAATGGCGCGGTTGAAGTGTTTTCCCATCAAGTCGCCGGGAGTCTGAGCGGTTTTAACACCACTCCAGGTCCAGACTTCACCGTCGCGGATCATGCCGTGATGCGTATCAATGGCAAGCAGGATCGGCGTGTACCAGCTGCCGCGTTTTCCTGCGGGGGAACTGACAAAATCGTAAAACTCTTTGAGGACTTTGCCGTTTTCGTTGAGAACAACGGTATTGCCTTTCTTTTCAGCCTGTCCCCAGGGTTCGGCTTCAAAGGATTGGAAATTTGCGCCCATGAAGTAACCCGAGAGAAAAACTCTGCGGGCGAAACTCGGAGAAATTCCCGCATCGGGACCTTGAGCCCAATTTTTTGAGTCTTTGGGCGCCATGACGCGGGTTGAGTTCGGGGAGAACTTGCCCAGATAATACGCCAGATAAAGCAGCCAGGGTTTATTGTACTGTCTTCCGGCACCTGCGGTGTAGCGCAAAAGAGTACGGTGGGGAATGGTTGAAGTGTGGTTGGTCAGCTCAAGACCTGCAACCTGCCCGCCCCACTCCATGCCGTAATGGACGGTACCGAATGCGCCGGACATACCCCATATCTTATCAAAAAAGATGCTCCTGTGCCAGTTCCAGAAACGGGACATATAGTTAAAAAATCCCTCTCTGGAATCGGGTTTTGCGCCGAACTGGGCGATTGTTTCTTTAAACAGACGGTTGCCCTCATTGAGAGACTGGAAAAACGCCTGAGAATCCCATTCCGCAAAGTTGATACCCATGTGGGAGTCTTTGTATTTCTGCAGAATTTTATTTGCAGAAGCCCGGTCGATGTTATCAGCAGACAGTCCGTAAGGCACAGGTCGCATCAGGTGGCTGACAAAAGGATATTTCAAAAGTCTGTCACGGAATTCAGCCTCAAAATCATCAAAGACCAGTTGCGGCACGGCAGAGGAACAGACGATTTTCATTTCAGAGAGTTTTCCGGTATTGCGGAATGTGGTTCTCAGAACACCGTTTTCATCTTTGCTTGAAACGGGGATAAGTTCTTTTTCTCCGCTGAAATAACGGACTTTGCCGATACCTTTGTTGCGTCCTTTGCCGTAAGCCAGCGCAATGGAACTCAAAGGAACTGCGCGCTTGAAACGGATGGATAAAGTTGTTTCGACCGGAGCAAAACGGTTCTGAACTTTGGCGATACTGCCGCTGATTGCCGTTGCCGACTGCATGCTTGTGTCAAGAAGGAAAGCGGGATTATAAACTTTTGTATCCGCTTCACCGGATTGGAACTCAAGAGAAAAAGCCTTATTGTTGTTTATTTTCAAATCGCGGAGAAAAAGTACGCGTGCGGGATTGTTGTTCTCCCATTTAAACTGCCATTTGACGGTGAGCATACCGGCATTTTTGACAAATTTTTCATCTTTCACGCCGTCAAGGGAGTGCCAGATGCCTTTGAGCAGATACCAGTAATCTCTGCCTTTGATGATGTGCGGAGCGTATTCCACTTCCGCCGTTCTTCCCGGTGTTGCTACAAGGGGGTTGGGGTTCGGTGCTGCGCTCAGGGAAACGAGCGTTCCCAGAAACAGAAAAATAATTGTTTTTTTCATAAAATATCTTTCCTGATTAAAAATAGAACCACGGTTTTGATGAACGCGAGGGAGCCCATGCAGCTGGAATCTGCTGCAAAGACATAACTTCAACATGAGCATCGACAAACAGCATATTGATAATGCCGTTGTGCCGTTGAAAATCTGTTCCGACAGGCCCCATGCCGCTTGCATCGGTGTTTTGCGGGTCAATCTGAAAAGCAGTACAATCCCCTGCAAGACCGATACGGGAGGCAACTTTGACTGTCGGTACTTTAAAAAATTTCTTTTCAGAGGTCAGACGCCAGGCGCCTTTTGCCTGGTAACTTGAATTTTGTCCCTGAAGAAAAAGCGTTCTGTTGATCCCGAAATGTGTATAGCGTTTTGATTTTACAACTTCCGGAACGGCTGCACAATACAACACACCGTTTTTTTCAGCCGGGGCTTTGGGGATGAAGCCTGAACCCATAAGCAGACTTGTCCAGGAATGGGCATATCCCGTGTCAGACTCCGGAAACATCGGTGTTGCGTAGGTTTCGTGCTGCCAGTCCGTCGGAAACAAGCCGTTGTAGGAGTCCTGATAGAACATGAAAACATTACCCAGACTTTTCAAACTGTTGGCGCATGAACTCTTTTTTGCCGTATCACGCGCTTTTTGCAAGGCTGGCATCAGCATTGCCGCAAGAATGGCGATAATGGCAATAACGACCAAAAGTTCAATCAGCGTGAACGCTGATTGAATGAAGCACTTTGTGTCTTGCACGCCTCTGCGTGTCAAGCACACAAAAGTATGAAGCATTTGTCTCCGGCAAATATGAAACGCACCTCCGGTGCATGAAGCGCTTGCTTTGCAAGCATGATATTGTTCCGGATAAGCCGTATTCTGCGGCGCACCGATATCCGTTTTTGTCCGTTTTTGTCCGTTTTTGTCCGTTTTTAACGCGCCGCCCCACCAAGACAGCA
>SUVX01000109.1 GCA_015061725.1 Lentisphaerota bacterium | reverse complement strand
CGTAGGGTATTGTTCTTACTTTATAAAATACTTCGCTTTTCTTGAAAAGGGTTGGGGTTTGGGGAAGGGGAAAACTTCTTTTCTCGTGAAAAGAAGTTTTCCCCTTCCCCAAGAACCATCTACCCTTATCGGAAACAGCGCCTTGTGAAAAAATCCGTTTGCAATACGTTTTTATCTGCGTTATATTATTTTCCGGCAGAAATAATCTCTCATGATAAGAAAGGATTTTTAAATGACACAGCAAAAATTGATTGTGTTTTCTCTGGAACCCGGCGATTGCGATGATGACTGGGGTGTGAATTCCGACACCGGCTGCAACAACCGTGTGCAGGAGTATTTGGATTCCGGATGGAGAGTTGTTTCTTTTCAGGTATGCCCGGTTACTGCCGGCGCAGACAGCGGCAGCGGAGCCTATTCCGGAGATGTGGTTGTTCTGCTTGAAAAAGGCTCTTCAGATCAAATGACAACGTGTAAAGCAGAATTGAATTGAAACTTCAGGCAAATTACTTTTTCAGCACTTTTTCAAAGCGGAAAAATCCGGATGTTTTCGCATCTTTGACCTGCCGGGCGGCAGAGCGTTGATATTTCCTGAAAAATACACTTGACATTTCAAAAAAAAATGTTATATTGATTATTATTGTAACAATGGGGTGCTGTTGTCGCGGTGACAACGGCTGAGATCAAACCCTTTGAACCTGAAACGGGTAATGCCGGCGTAGGAAAGAAAGAGATGAAAAATATTTCTGTTACACTTTTTAAAGGGTGCGTTCCGCACCGACATGCCCATAACGGGAGCAGAAAAATGCTCCGGAAAGGATTTCCGGTATGTCAGCGGAAAACATTATCTCCACAGCAATCATCAGCAAATTCAGCGAAAAACTCATTGACGGATTAAAACTTGATGTCGCTCTTGTCGGCGGCGGTCCCTCCGCCCTTGTCGCCGCCCGTTATCTGGCTGAAGCGGGATTGAAAACGGCCGTCTTTGAACGCAAACTTGCTCCCGGCGGCGGAACATGGGGCGGCGGAATGCTCTTCAATGAAGTCGTTGTTCAGGACGAGGCTCTGGATATTCTTGACGATTTCAACATCTCTCACAAGCAGCTTGAAAATGCTCCCGGCTATCATACCCTTGACTCCGTAGAAATGGCAAGCGGACTGATTTTCGGTGCATTGAAAGCGGGCGCAAAAATTTTCAACTCCGTGAGCGTCGAGGACCTTGTTTTCAAAAACGGCAAAGTCAACGGTCTTGTCATCAACTGGACCTGCGTGGAACGTCTGGGACTGCATGTCGATCCCCTGACCGTCATCGCTGAAAATGTCGTTGACGGAACCGGTCACCCCAGCGAAATTCTCAACCTTGCCGTGAAAAAAGCCAAGATCCAGCTGGATACGCCCACCGGAGATATCATCGGTGAAAAGCCCATGTGGGTCGAAAACGGCGAAGCCTCCACCGTTGAAAACACCCGCTGCTATTTCCCCGGACTGTACGCCTGCGGCATGAGTGCCAACAACGTTATGGGCGGTTACCGCATGGGACCGATTTTCGGCGGTATGCTCATGTCCGGAAAGAAAGTTGCAAAACTCATCATTGAAAAAGGTCGCTGAAAATGCGGACTTTATCAGAACGTCTTGATATCTTCCGCAGTTCAGAGCTTTATCCTGTGGTAAGTTCTGAGTTTTGTCTCGGACGCGATGTCTGCAGCATTGTTGCGGACATCGCTGCCGCAGGCGCAAAGATCGTGCAGATCCGCGAAAAAAATCTCTCTGACTCTTCCATGTTTGAACTGGTGAAAAAGTGTAAGGAAATCACCGACCGTTCCGGTATGCTTTTAATCGTTGACGACCGCGTGGATATTGCTGTGGCAACGGGCGCGGACGGCGTTCATCTGGGACAGGAGGATTTTCCGCTGACAGAAGCAAAAAAACTTGCTCCTGAAATGCTTTTCGGCGTATCAACACACAACGCTGAAGAAATACGCAGGGCGTTATCTGACAACTGCGGATATCTCAATATCGGTCCGATGTTTCCGACCCGCACCAAAAGTGTCGCCTGCGGTGCGCTGGGACTGGAGAAAATCGAAGAACTTGTCCCGATGGTCACTTGTCCCTTTTCCGTCATGGGCGGCATCAAGGAACATCATCTTGAAATGCTGTGTTCCAAAGGGTTCCGCCATATTGCCATGGTGACTGAAATCACGCAGGCACCCGATGTTTGTCAAAAAGTAAAACAACTGCGGCAGATCATGCAAAGGGGGCTGGTATGAGTAATATTCTGCCGGCCGTTCTCACCGTTGCCGGGAGCGATTCCGGCGGCGGTGCGGGTATCCAGGCGGATTTACGGACTTTCAACGCTTTGAAAGTATATGGTTGTTCCGTCATTACCGCCGTAACTTCTCAGAATCCCGATGAAGTCCGCCGCGTGGATGTTTTGCCTGAAGAAGCGGTAAAAACGCAGCTTGAAACGGTACTTGATCTCTTTCCGGTGCGTTTTGCCAAGACGGGTATGCTTGCCAATGAAAAAATCATTGCGTGTACGGCTTTTCTGGCTGAAAAATATAATTTGCAGCTCATTGTTGACCCTGTTATGGTGTCAACGTCGGGCGCAAGACTGCTTGAAGAATCAGCGGTATCGGCAATGCGGAAACTGCTTTTTCCGCGTGCATCGTGGATCACCCCCAATATCCCTGAAGCGGAACTTCTGTGCGGAAAAAAACTTTCAACACCTTCTGATTTGGCCGGAGTTGCACTTGAACTTCATGAAAAATTCAAGTGCAATGTGATTCTCAAAAGCGGCCACTTGACCTGTGTTGACCGCATGGCGGATATCGTCTGCTGTGAGGGAAAACTTTATTCATTGAGTTCTCCTGTTGCAGTTATAAGAGGAAACTCCTCTCACGGAACGGGCTGCACTTTGAGTGCGGCAATTGCTGCTCTTCTGGCAACGGGAAAAAGTTGGCAGGAGTCTCTGACTGAAGCCAAAGCCTTTGTATACGGTTCTCTTCTTGAAAGCCGTCCTTTGAACGGAACACTTTTTCAGATGTATCCGCCTGAAAAACAATATCTTGAACAGATAAATCTGGAGGAATTATGACACAAGTTGAATATGCAGAAAAAGGAATCATCACCCCACAGATGGAAGTTGTTGCCGCAAAGGAACAGCTTTCTCCTGAATTTATTTCCTCCGGTGTTGCAGCCGGACGTATCGTCATTCCCGCCAATATCAACCACAAAAATCTGATTCCCTGCGGCATCGGACGGGAACTTAAAACCAAAATCAACGCCAACATCGGCAACTCTTCTCTTTCGGGTTGTCCCGGTGCGGAAAAAAGCAAACTGGCGATTGCTCTGCATTACGGAGCAGATACGGTGATGGATTTAAGTACGGGTGAAGATATCACCTCCATCCGTCAGTCTCTTCTTGAACAGTGTTCCGCCCCGCTGGGAACTGTTCCCGTTTATGAGATCGTCGCCCGTTACGGCAGCGGAGATTTTTCCAAAGAAAAAATCCTTTCCGTCATCCGCGAACAGGCTGAGCAGGGTGTTGATTACATGACCATTCATGCCGGATTACTGCACAAACATGTGCCGCTTGCCTTGAAACGGAAACTGGGCATCGTCAGCCGCGGCGGTGCGCTGCTTGCCGCATGGATGCAGGAAAATAACAGGGAAAATCCCTTTTATGAGGCGTTTGATGAGATTTTGGAAATCTGTCAGAAGTTTGATGTGACTTTATCCCTTGGTGACGGCTTGCGTCCCGGTTGTCTTGCCGATGCCTCGGATGAGGCGCAGTTTGCCGAACTTGACACGCTGGGAGAACTCGTTTCCCGCTGCCGCAAAGCCAAAGTTCAGGCAATGGTCGAGGGTCCCGGACACGTTCCACTGGATCAGATCAAAGAAAACATGGAACGTGAACGCAGAATTTGTCAGGATGCACCGTTTTATATCCTGGGACCCGTTGTCATTGACTGCGCCCCCGGTTACGACCACTTCGTCGCCGGTATGGGCGGCATGATGGGTGCCTATTACGGCGCGGCAATGCTGTGTTATGTGACGCCCAAAGAACACCTCGGACTGCCCAACGCCGATGACGTCCGGCGCGGCGTTGTCGCTTTTAAAATTGCGGCACACGCTGCCGATGTTGCTCTGCACAAAGTTGGCAGCCGCGAACGTGACGATGCCATATCCGATGCCCGTGCTGCCTTTGACTGGGAAAAACAGTTTGAACTGGCTCTCGATCCTGAGTGGGCAAAAGAATTGCGCCAACAGGCCTTGAACGAAAGTTCCGCTCCCAATCAGCACGGTTCAGAATACTGTACCATGTGCGGCCCTGATTTCTGCTCCGTCCGTCTGAGCAAAAAACTCAAATCACGCTGTTCCTGATAAGGGGCGTTGGGAATCGGGGGGAGGAGAAAAACTTTTTTTCACGGGAAAAAAAGTTTTTCTCCTCCCCCCGAGCCCCCCTTCTCTTTTCAAAAAAAGCGGGGTATTTTATCAAGGGAATTATTACAGGCAAGTTGATTGTCCGTTTTTGTCCGTACCCGTCCGTTTTCAAAAAATACGGATTGAAATTTTTTCCGATTTCAAGTATATTAAAGCAGTTACACATACAGAATCCCCTTGAAAGTCATCATTTGCAAAAAAAGAGGCTGTTGTTTTCAAACTTGAAAGAGGAACATAATATGAGAATTGTTTGTTTATTTTTGTTTGTTTTTCTGTTGACAGTACTTTGCGGTTGTTATTCTCCGCCGCAGATAATTTCAGCTGTGACAGTCACGTCATCAGAAACAGCCCCTGAAAATAAGGTTTTTATGCTGGCACCTGATATTCCGTTGAATATGACCGGTATCGGAAGAGGTCAATTTGTCATGGGCGCTCAACATTACGATGCCTCAGGTTTGTATGTCGGTCACAAAGTTACTTTGACAAATCCCTTCTGGATTTCACCGTATGAATTTACACAGGGACAATACAAGGCATTGATGAATGTATCCCGTTTTCCCCACAACGTGAGATGTCCTTTCAAAGATATGCACAATGATCGTCTGCCGCTTTGTTGTCTGAGCTGGGATGAGGCTCAGGCAATCATAGACCGGCTCAATAAGAAATTTCATTCCACGCTGCCGGCAGGATATCGTTTTGCATTGCCGACTGAGGCTCAATGGGAGTATGCCTGCCGAGCGGGTACGACGGGAACATTCAATGATAATTCAAATTTGCCGTATGTGATAAAAGAGATCAAAACTAAAAATTCTCTTTACAATTATTCATTTGCCGTATATCTCAGCAAGAGCAGAAACCTTGATGAATTGGCATGGTATGAGAACAATTCAAATAATAAAATACATGAAGTCGGTCAGAAAAAACCGAATTTATGGAAATTGTACGATATGCACGGAAATATCCATGAATGGTGTTCCGACTGGTATGATTATTATAGGGCACCTGCAGAATATGAATTTCAGGACAGAGCATTGAATCTGATCGATCCGACCGGTCGCGCTTCCAGAAAAGGACCGGCCGATGGACACGTTTTACGGGGAGGACTTTTTTCGTCTTTACCCGTGTTTACCGCCTCGTGGATGCGCAATTCTGAAAACAGTTGCAATCAGGATCATTTTTTCTGGGATCATGCCGGTTTCCGTCCGGTTCTGAGTAAAGTTTCTGTTGAAAAAATTGACAGTGCCGATTCCGGTGTATATGGTGTGAATTGGACATATGCCCGCGTGCGAAAGGCGTCTGAAGCGGAGATTAGAGATATTATTTTGGATCACTCTCTTGATATTGCGCTTATTGTGCTTGATGCTTCAGTTAAAATAACCGATCAGATAATAGAATATGAACATGCAAAAAGAGGCGGCAGTTATTCTTCTTCGAGTATCAGCGGCAACGGACGCATTCAGGGTCCGGACAGTTTGAAGCGCGGCAAAATCGGTACATATCAACTGTATATCAAGGGGAAAAAAATAAGTTCTTCTGACATACGCTGGCGGGCATCCGGCACTTCCATTACAGTCAACGATTGCGGCAATTACGCCCGGGTCATGGCGGGAAATCCGCCCGCAAAATCGTTCAATACCCGGATCGAAGCACAGTATGGCGGACGGCGTTTTACCAAAAACATCAAAATTTTCAAGTAATTCTTTCGTTTTTCCTGAAAGCGCAGAGTACGAGCGGCATATAAGAATGAAAAGATGAAATAGTTTATGAATAAAAACACTGAGCTTTTTACAAATAAAACCGATGATTATTCAAGATTCCGTCCCTCATATCCTGATGTTGCGGCGGTCTGGCTGAAATCCAAGGTCAAAGGAGAAGACGTTATTGATGTCGGTGCCGGAACAGGAATTTTCACTAAAGTTCTGCTGAAATATTTTTCTAACGTTTCTGCCGTTGAACCCAATGCTCAAATGCGGGAAAAATTCCGTCTTTTTCTGCCGGATATCCACTGTTCAGAGGGAACCGGAGAAAACACGCTTCTTCCTGAAAACTCTGCGGATTTGATTACCGTCGCCCAGGCTTTTCACTGGCTGGATGCGGCACAGTTCAAACTGGAGGCGTTACGCCTTTTACGTCCGGCTGGAAAAGTTGCAATCGTTTGGAACACAAGTTTGAAAAATGATTTCACCAATGCCCGCAATAAAATCTGTCAGAAATATTGTCCGCGTTTTGCTTCCGGACGTGCCGGAAAACTCTCTGCTGAAGAGGGAGATGCTTTTCTGCGTAAAAGTTTTTTCCGTGAAGTTGAAGTTCTCTCTTTTGACAACCCTTTTTCAATGGATAAAGAAACCTTTGAAGGCAACATCCGTTCCCGTTCCTATGCCCTTGCTCCCGAAAATCCTGCGTATGAAAATTTTATGGCGGAACTTGACGCTGTATTTGATTTTTACGCTCAAAACGGCATTGTTACCGAACCCCAGAAAACAGAAATATATTTTGGTTGTCTCTGAAAAAATATTTCCGCTTTTACCGACTGACTCTTGTCTTCTGTTTTTTTCAATCCACCTTTTTCCGTCCGAATCGCGGAATAAGATACTGGAACCGTCAATAAGAATGCTCAGAGATACTTTTTGCCCCCGCCAGTCGGGAAACATCTCTCCGAGTTTGACAGTTTTCAGCGGTTCAAGAGAGAGGAGATTTTGCGTTCGCCCTGAACAGATTTTGCACGGTCATAAAGCGTTTTCCAGATATTGTTTTTCATAAAAGACTCCTGCAATAAATATAAAAATCTTCTCCCCACGGGTAATATCCGGTCAGAATGCGGCTGAAATTGTATTTTTCCCAGTATCCGTCAAGATTGGTACAGCAGTAAAGATTTTGAAATCCGTTTTCGCGGGCATCATTTGCGGTATATTCAATGATTTTTCCGCCCAAACCGGAACCGCGGTATTTTTCTTCAACGTAAAGCTCGCACAGCCAAGGGGATAAATCTCTGCGTCCCTCAAAGTCACAGGCAATCAATCCGCAGCAGCCGCAAATTTCTTCATGACGGCACAGCAGATACCATTGAGGAAGAGGAGAAGCACTTTCAAGCGAAAACTGCATCAAATTGCGGTAACATTCCGTGTTTTTCCGGTGTTTTCTGAAATAATTGCAGAATATATCCAGTTTTTCAGGCTGTTTCCGCAATGAGATGATTTTGAAGTCCTGCATTTTATTTTGTTCATTTTTGTTGTTTTTATAAATTTTGAATAATATATCACGATACGGACTCTTTTGCAATTTTGTTTCCTGCTTGACTTTGCGGCATTTCAAGATTATAGTATGACAAACAACAAAAAAAGGAAAAAACACAATGAAATTCCGTATGGTTCACAACAATCTCAACGTCTTTGATCTGGATAAAAGCATCAAATTTTATCAGGATGCCTTTGATATGTACGAAGTCAAACGCATCAACGCACAGGACGGCAGTTTCATCATCGTTTATCTTGAAGACGGCAGCAGCAGTCACCGCCTTGAACTTACCTGGCTGCGTGATATGGACCGTCCCTATGATCTCGGAGACAACGAATTTCACCTGGCCTTTGAAGTTGACGACTACGAAGGAGCCCACAAACGTCATGAAGAAATGGGCGTTATCTGTTATGAAAACCCCGAAATGGGCATTTATTTTGTCAACGACCCCAACGGCTGTGCTGCCTAAACGAATAATTACCCATTGCTTTTCTTTTTACGATACTTCATGTAACTTTCTGAACGTTCTTAATCTCCTGTTTTAACCCATTTTTCTGTCATTTTTTTGCCCTTGATTG
>SUVX01000108.1 GCA_015061725.1 Lentisphaerota bacterium | reverse complement strand
AGTGGGAAACAACTTCTGAAATTTGTTGTAAAATCTCTTTTGCTTCAGACCTTGAGATGCGGAACAAAGAAATAACCTTCAGAGCCGTTTCAAAATTCAATGAATTATCATTTTCTGATATATTCAAAGATAAACCATAACCAGCCGGATTGGGATTTATATCGTATGCCGGAGACAATCTCCACCCCTCATCGGATAACAGAAATCCATGATTTCTCAAATGATCGTCCGTATTAGAAACCGCAATTGAAAACACAATACGTTTCCACAGCTCACATAAATCTTCTTCGGGCGATGCTCCGTAACGCATAATGAATTCTGCAAGCTCAAGATAACTGCTGCCATCCAATGCATCTGCACCATCTGTTTTTCCAAGCAAAGTCATGGCAGACGCAAAATGAATCCGCTTGCCATTATGCCGGTCAAAACGTTTAACCAGAAAAGTGGAGCCATATTTGGAGAATTTTTCCAATTTATGTTCCGGGACATTCAGTTTGCACGCCTGTGCCATCTGCATAGTTACGAATTCCCACGCAGAAATGTTGGAATTATCATTATGCGCCGGAAATTTAGCGATCCATAATGAGCCGTCTGGAGCAGATACCGTTGCTTTAGGCCTTGCTCCCCCCAGAGAAGATCCGGGGGCAATCAGCATAGACAGCCATTTTTCGTGTTCACTTTGCTCCTTTTCATCATCAAGATGACGACAGGCGTCCTCCAATTCCCGCAGTCTGGTCCAGGGCGGAGCTGCCATATTACAATCATCATTCAGAAAATTTCCATTGGAATCTGTTTTGAAACGCAAGGCTCCCATGCGTGTTTTATCGTAAACACCCAGCAAAAAATCAGATTCCTGTAAAATTTCCGGTCTGACTCCGGCTTTATTGGCGCGGATCGACTCCCGGCGGAGCATAAGTCGTCTCCCCCATCGGTCAGGAGCTGAGTCCATAAAAATACCGAAATTATTTTTGGGAGCAAATTGTGGTCCGCCATAGAGTTGCAAATCCGGATCAAGGATGCGTCCCGGATGATTTTTCAGCCAGTCATTGTTGAATTCAAACGAAAACATTTCTTTGCCGCGTACCTGTTGGACCGTAATTGTCCCAAGAGGCTCCGGGATTTCTGTATTATGGTCAAAATAAACGTAAATTTTTTGATGATTACTCATTTTGTCCCCCGCTTGGATGCCCGGCGGCGCACTGAAAGACCGGCATCCTGGATTTTTCTGCCCAGTTCATCGTCCAACGCTACTTTAAGCATATCCTTATCCAAACCAAGAGTCATAAGGACTTGCATGTAATTGCCCATAGAAACAGCAGGAGAGCCTGATTCAATTTTCGCCAAAGTCGCAATACTGATCCCGGCTCGTTCCGCTTCCAATTTAGCTGTAATATTACGACGTAAGCGCGCTAAACGGATATTGGCGCCGAGTTCTGATAAAATTTGTTCTGTTTTCGGCAGTAAAAATACACTTTTCTTGGGCATGATCTTCTCCTTGTAACTCATATTAAAATAGCACTTATTTGAAATAAATCAAGTTTTATAACAAGTTATGTTGAAAAATTGTCATTAAATATAACTAAACAGCTTGCCGGTCGCTTTCTGCAGAAAAATTCTGCAAGTTTTGACAGTTTTCGTTATTTTTATACCCGAACGGGTATTTTTTTACTAAATTAACTTGACTTTATACCCGATCGGTGGTAAATTATTGAAAATAACGCAAAATTACCACCGAAAGGGTATAAAAATGACTCTTGCAGACTTTGTTCGCCAGCAGCGGAAAAATTATAAACTCACTCAACGGGATTTGGCAGACCGTTCCGGGGTTGGAATCCGTTTTGTTCGTGAACTGGAAGGCGGAAAGCCGACATTGCGAATGGATAAGGTCAATATGGTCTTGGACCTTTTCGGTGCTCGGCTCGGCGTAGTCCAGACACGAGAGGAGGAATAATTTATGCGCAAAGCTGAAATTTATTTATACGATCGTCTTGCCGGGCTTCTTGTTGAAGATGAAAACGGATATACATTCCAATATAATGAAGATTATCTTGCCGACAATCCCAAGAGATTATCGGTAACCTTCCCGCTTCAATCTGAAAAATTCCATGACCGGGTGCTTTTTCCATTTTTCGATGGACTTATTCCGGAAGGCTGGCTTTTGGAGATCGCCGCGGATAACTGGAAACTTGATCCAAACGACCGGATGGGGCTGCTTCTTGCCTGTTGTCGGGATTGTATCGGCGCTGCCAGCGTGCGGGAGGTGAAATATGCAGATTGATCGTTGTCTTTGCTGCGGAAAAGCTCTTGACGAAGCAACCAGCTTTTATCATAAAAGCTGTGCCAAAAAACTTTTCGGATCACAGCAGATCCCGGTGTTGAATTATACGCTTGAAGAATTGAACGAGCTGGCAAAAAACACGATCCTTGACCGGATTTCTGTTCCGGGGGTTCAGCCGAAACTTTCTCTGCATCTGGAACGGAGGGCGAAAGAGACTGCTTCCCGGCTGACACTGGTCGGTCTGGCTGGCAACTATATACTCAAACCTCAATCGCCGCAGTGGAAAAATCTCCCGGAAGCAGAGCATTTTTGTATGCTGCTTGCCAGAAAGTGCAAAATAACTGTTGCAGACTTTGGACTTATTCCGCTGAAATCCGGCGAACTGGCGTATATCACCAGCCGCATGGACCGTCAAAAAAAGCAGATGTTGCACATGGAAGATTTCTGCCAGATCCTCAATAAGATGACTTCACAAAAATATCACGGATCAATGGAGCAGATTGGCAAAGCGCTGCGGGAGTATTCAAGTGTGCCGGGATTGGATGTTATACGTTATTTTGAGTTGGCTCTTTTCTGCTTTCTGACAGGCAACTCCGACATGCATCTGAAAAACTTTTCACTTCTCCAGCAGAAAAACGGAGAATGGGAATTGAGTCCGGCGTATGATCTGGTGCCGGTCAAAGTTATTCTTCCGCAGGATACAGAGGAATTGGCACTGACGCTCAACGGCAAAAAGAACCGTTTGAAACGCAGCGATTTTGAAACTTTCGGCGTGTCATTGAAATTAAATGAAGTGCAAATCAGAAAGGCTGTTCAACGCATCACTGATTCGCTGGAAAAGTTCTTGCCGACAACTCTGCAGGAATCTTTTTTGCCGGAGGATATGCAGCTGGCAGTAAATACTTTAATCACAGAGCGCATTGCCCGCATAAAATCGTAAGTCAAAAATCGAAAAAACGGCGTTTTGTAAGTGTTTTGGCACAAAAATAAGTGTTTCGGCACAAGTTTTCCGGTTTTGTAAGTGTTTTGGCAAAGAGAGCCCGCCTGAAACGCGTATTGCACCCCAGGTGGGCTTTTTCTTTATTTGATCCCGAAATAGTGGCGCTGTTCCTCCCAATCTTCCGGGAATCCTTTACGCAGTCTGGTAAGCGTTATGTTTTTGGGTTCGCGTCCATCAAGAATCAGATTGATGATATCCGGGGCCAGATTAACCAGACTGAGCGCCCGGAAAAGAAACGCCCGATCTATGTGTTCTTTTCTGGCCAATTCAGTAACGCTTTCCCCCTTGCCCGCCTCCAGATATTTTTGATATTGGAAGCCCTGGATCAGAGCTTTCTGCAATGGCGAAAGATTTTCTTTATCCAGTGGCTTTCCGCAATCCTCATCAATCAGCAGCGTTGTTTTTCTGCCGTCATGCTTCAGGCAAATCGGAATAGTTACTTCCAATCTGCCGTTCGGTAAAAATTTAATATCGCGTTCAATCATTTATATATGCTCCTGCCTCTTTGAAGATCTGCTCCAGACCTTCGATTTTATACTCAATTTTGACCTGATCCCGGAAAACTGTTATCTTGGAGATCAGCATATGAATTACCTGATATTGCTCAACCGGGAACATATTGCTCCAGGTCTCCTGTAAATTCTGCAGCGCGCTGATTATCTGCTCCGGTGAAAGCTCTTTGCCATCGATCGTCAGCTCCTGGCTTTTTGCCTGAATCCCTGCCACCAGTGTTGGCGACATAAAGAGCTTCGATATTTCCCGCACAACCAGCTTCTCCAGCTCCGGAATCGGAACGGTTCTAAGCGCACAATACTGATTATGCCGGGAGTTCACCTTACATATATAATAACGGTAATGGGCAACTTTACGCTTTGATGTATAATTTTCAGTCATCCGCTTTCCGCAATATCCGCAATAAACCAGCCCTTGCAGCGGCGTTATGTGTTTGGCCTGCCGATTGCTGGAAACTGTATTGGTCTGCAAAAGCAGCTGAGCTTGTTCCCACAGATCCTGAGAAATAATTGCTTTGTGCTCGCCAGGATAATCATGCTCTCCGTGGCGGATAATGCCGACGTAAATGGGGTTTTTCAGAATCTGATAAATCTTTTGCGTATCGAACTTCTTTCCCGGATGCACGCGCCCGTTGCGGCTGGTCCACTGTGCAGTTGTAAGACCGGCTTCATTGAGTTGGGCCGCAACTTCAGAAGCAGATCCGGTTTTCGTATAAAGTTCAAATATCTGCTTAACCTTTGCCGCTTCTGCCGGTTCAACCACCAGCTTCTTCGCATTATTTTCCCGATCAACGATGTAACCCATTGGCGGAGTGCCTCCACAGTATTTGCCTTTCCGTTTTGAAGCAGCCACTTTATCGCGGATGCGTTCTCCGATAATTTCACGTTCATACTGCGCAAAGGTAACCAGAATGTTTAGCATCATGCGGCCAGCAGATGTATGGGTATTGATATCCTGTGTGACGCTGACAAAGGAAACATTGTATTCATCAAAAAATTTGCACAGCTCGGCAAAATCGCAGATCGACCGGCTGAGCCGGTCAATTTTATAAACCACAACGATATCAATTTTGCCCGCTTTAATATCCGCAAGCAGCTGTTTCAACGCCGGACGTTCGACGTTGCCTCCGGAATAACCTCCGTCGTCGTAATGAGTCGGCAGGCAGAACCAGCGTTTTTCTTTCTGACTGGCAATATAATTTTCTCCGGATTCCCGCTGGGCGTCCAGTGAATTAAATTCCATATCCAGGCCTTCTTCGGTACTTTTGCGCGTATAAATGGCGCAGCGGACAATATTGGTGTTTTTCATTGTTTGTTCTCCAATCCAAAAAATGTATATCCATTGCGGTTGTATCCGCTGATTTTGCGGGCAACAGCCGAAAGCGATGTATAAAGCACGCCTTCATATTCATAGCCGCTTTCCCGCACGATCACTTCATGCTTCCTGTTATGGTATTCTCTGACGATCCGGGTGCCGGAACGCAGGCAGTTGCTCTTTCGTGAAATCTTGGTGTTGATTGCTCCAATTTGCTCCTTTGCCTCTTCAGAAAGCCCGCCATAAACCAGCTCCTGAATCCGATGAGCCAGTCTCCGACGCATGAAAACCGCTCCGTAATCAGGTGGTTCAGCATGAAAAAGCTCGCGCCATTTGTGCGAAAGTTCATCCATATCCATGCTCTGCAGTTGAAAAAGCTGCGCCCGGACGCTGGTTTGTAAAATATTGTTTCTTGATTCATCAAATGCCATTTTTCTATTCCTTTCTTTGTTTGGGTGATGAATTTACGTTGTGTCGCGTTACTACTGAAAGCTCTCCATTTGAACTAATGCAAGTGCTATCAGCCACAATGTGCCGGGCTTTTTGTAATGGTTTGATTTTTTTCGGTAATTTTTCGGACAATTGCAGCTGCCAGCAAAGCAGACAATATCTCAAGATTGGGTTGTTTAAGGTTTGTTTCGAGCATAAAAACTCCTTTCTTTGAAATTAGTGCAAATAGTTTATTGTTATTGACTTGCTATGTTTCTGCTTTCATGCCAATGTATGTGCAAAGCAACCCTTATCAGGAGGAAAACAATGAACCATACAAACGTGAAAGTCGGAACCAAGATCGTTGCCAAAGTCGGATGCAACGAAGTAAAAGCTGTTATCACCGGGATTGGTGAAAACGGGATTATGGCACGCAACCATAAAAGCGGAAAAGAGTTCCGCGTCAAGACCATTTTGCAGGTCGAAAGCGCTCCGGAAGTAATCCTGGAAACGCCGAAGCCGGAAAAGAAGCTGAGCCTTTTCTCGGCCGCCATAAAAGTTATGGAAACAGGCCCGGCCGGACAGACATATTCAGTAAAGGAACTGGTGGCAGAAACCATCGCTCAGGGTCTTTGGACGCCCGGTGTGGGCAAGACGCCGGATATGACGCTTTACGCCGCGATCCTGCGCGACATCGCCACAAAAGAGCATCCCCGGATCATCCGGGCCGAAGTTCGCGGAAAGTTTAAGCTGGCAGAGGTGACGCTCTGACCGTTGCAACCAACTTTTTTGAGTATCTTGAGTCCTTCCGCCGCGATATAGAGCAAATGCCCCAGGGAGGACCCGTTGGCCCCTCGGCCCAGACCATCTTGTGAGGAGTCGGCCTCCCGGCAGGCAGGCCCGTTGAGGCCCGACACAGGCCCGCTATCGGGGCCATTTTTGAGAGTTGGCTGGCTGTTCGGTCAGAGATCGTAGCGCAACAGCGGCCCGCTGTGGGGCTTTATCGCGCTGCTTTGTTTTTTGCTTTCGCTTCGGATTCGCTGAGGCAGCGAAGTTCGAGGTGTCGTCCGCCGCAGACTGCGCACTCGAACCAAGTCTCGGCCCGCTTGCCACGCTGCTCTTTTGGAAGCCATTTTATTGGGGTCCATTCTCTGCATTTATGGCAGTAAGCCAGAGGGGGATTATCGTTAAATTTCAATTTCCAATTCTCCTTATACACACACCCACGAAAAATAGGTCAAAAAAGAGAAGACAAAATCAGTGAAAGGAAAAAGGGAATTTGGGAGATAAAGAAAATATGTGTGTATATATACGCTCAAACTACTCTCTCTTTCTTGCCTACTCTTCTTCCGTTCTTACCACTCTTTTTATCTGTCCTTGACGTGATACTTCCTTTTCTTCCGCTTGCTCTGGAAGGACATTGAAGTCACTGGATCACATAGGCAGCACATTATCTCCCAATGGCTACTTGCGCAGGCATCCTATCCCGCATAAAAAATCTTTCAATTCAAAAGAAAAAAATCACGCAGTAATCGCAGGCGGGTAATTTACCATGCGGCGATATTTGCAAAATAAATCTGTTCAAACAGAAAGATTTTTTCTGCTGCTTTCCGAAGATACGTTATTCCAGACAGGGATATGCTTTTTCAAGATTTTCAGCATAGCTTTCATTCCGGCCGGGCTCTCAGGTCAGAAAAGTTGCATTTTCGCTTTTTCATAAGAAATATATCTTCGATATAATTTCCATGAAGAAAAAGATCGAAAATCCACTTTTTGTTCCTGCCCCGGAGCCTACGGATTTTTGCACTTCTCTGATTTTTGACATGCTTTGTTTTTGACCACTCGCCAGCCCCCGGCCCAATAGCAGCTGCCGCTTTTACCAGATCCCCTAAGGGGGGGATCTGGATAAAAGAACCGGCAACTGCTTGCATTGGGGCAAACGGAATTTTTTGAACGCAGCAATGGGGCCAGATGATAACGAATTTTCTTTTTCATTTTTTGACCTGATCTTTAGCCACAGATTTTTTGACGTTATGATGCAGACGCGCTTGAAGCAACGACTGCTGGTGCAACATATGACTCTGGCATCATATTTTTTTCTGCCTGAGTTCTTACTGCATCGCACCTGGCGTTCTCACCTATCCTGGCAGGCGCAATGCTTATACTTCCAGTCTCCATCGTAATTTGTTTTTCAGCTGTTATCACACGATCTTGACTTGAATCTGAGGCAGAAACAGAGGCTGACGTATTTTGCTTTTTGAATTCAGGTGAATCCCGGAAAGTTTCGCGTCTGCGTTTTATTGCATCGAGAATTTCGCTGTTATCGAGTTCCACTGGAATTCCTTTGAATAACGTCATAAGTACATCTCTTCGAAGAAAATGCTTTTGATTATCCATGTAAGCATACCAGCCCAACTTCCCTGAGATATAGTCAGAAACGATCGGCAAGATTTTGTTGGTGAATACCATTAGTTCATGTTTTCCTCTGCGTTGACGTTTTCCGATTTGTTTGAGATGTCCTTTGTTGCTGCTCATGTATCGACCGTCTGTTCCCGGAACCTCAACCCAAACTTCTGTGATTTCTTTCATTTTATTGACTTTCTTTTTTTGACCAATGCGCCCGGCATCTTGGGAAGCTCTGCCGCTTTTACCAGACCCCTTATTGGGGGGATCTGGATAAAAGCTCCGGCAAAGCATCCCTGCGCCAGATGCAACGGATTTTCTGTTTTCATTTTTTGTATTATTTTCGAACATGCTTTCATTTCGGCCGGGCTCCTTAGTCAGAAAGTAAGATTTTCAGTTTTTCAGGGGATATACTATGTATATTCCCCTGAAGAAAAACTGTGAAAATCATACTTTTGGTCTGAGTCGGAGCCTACGGAT
>SUVX01000107.1 GCA_015061725.1 Lentisphaerota bacterium | reverse complement strand
GCTCTTTCAACACCCGTGCCATCGCCGATTTTGACGGCAATAATTATGATGATATTCTTATCTTTGACGATAAAGGCAGTTTCGGTACCGTCCTTGACGGAACCACCTACAAGGATATCTGGCATGTTGATAATCCAGCTTCCAATCCCTGGAAAGTCCTCGGAGCCGGTTCCTTCGGCGGAGCAGCAGACAAACTCATCGTTGAAAACTCTTCCAACGGTCACCTCTATCTCTGGCAGAACAACGACTCCACTTTCAAAACATGGAACTGGAGTCAAATTGATATCGGTTATCTCGGAAAAGACTCAAAATTTATGGTATCCGGCGACTTCAACGGTGACGGAACAGACGATGTTGTCATTCAGAAAAGCAACGGCGAAATGTGGTGCTGGGATGACGGAAACTCCGCCAACTTGCGCTGGATCGGCAATCTTGACAAGAATTTTGCCGTTGAATCCGTCGGAGACTACAACGCCGACGGCAAAGAAGATATCCTTCTGCGCGAACAGTCTTCCGGCTGGGGCGGTCTCGGCTTCTGGGGCGCAGGCTACGCCGGCAACTGGACCGATATGAACGTCCGTATCGAAACCGATACCCGCATCTCCGGCAGCAAATTCGCCATCATCGCTTAACTTTCCTGATAAGGGGTGATGGTTCTTGGGGAAGGGGAAAACTTCTTTTCACGAGAAAAGAAGTTTTCCCCTTCCCCAAACCCCAACCCTTTTCAAGAAAAGCGAAGTATTTTATAAAGCAAGAACAGTACCCTGCGGGTAATTATCTACCCGTATAGGGAACAGAGCCTTTCAAAAAAAGCGGTGTACTTTGTTTGAGGAGAGTAGGCGGGATCCACTTTTCAAAAAAAACGGCGTATTTATCGAGGGGATTATTGGCTTCCGGCGGCGTATTTTATTACGGGCAAGTTTATCGTCCGTAATTATCCGTACCTATCCGTTGCAGTCCGTTTATCGTCCGTTCCGGGGAGAAAACAGAGGGCGATGTTTGCTCTTGAGCTTGTTATTTAATAGAATAAACTGTCAAGCAAAGATATCAGGCGCGAGGCGAGGCGGGAACACTCAAACTGCATGCGGTCGATACTGCATTTATCGACATCGCGCCCTGAGAGGGATACCGCAAATGCCTGATCTCTTGTGTGGACAGGGTAGGTGACACTCCAGCCGATTCGGGGATCTTTTAAAATAAAACAGCCGTCCTGTGAAAATTTTTGGAGCATACTGTTGAAAACAGCCAGCTCCTGTTGCTGATTGATTCTGCTGTTTTCCTCAGATATGACGGCATTGAAGTATTCCCTTGCCGCTGCGGCATCTTTATAGAGAACCGCCGCCGCAAGAGGAGAACGCCAGAGGGGAAGTTTGTTGTGGACCCAGTCGGCTTCCTGCTGGATTTTTTTGCAGAGATGGACAGGGTTGTATGCACTGATGCCTGAAAAAGACAAATCGGCATTCAATTCTTTTGAACGCGATTCAAGAAGAGCTGATACTGCCCGGACAAGAGGGGTGTCTTTTGCACACTCTCCGAGAAAAAACAATCCGGTTGACGGAACAAAACTGTGATATCCGGCTTTGCGGATCAGATTCCGCGCTGCAAGGTCTGAGGCAATGCGGCTGACGGTACTGGTATTCAGCCCCAGGTCAGCCGCAAGTTCCTTGAGCGTCACCGGCTCCGGAGAAACGGCAATACGTTCAAGAATGTTGAAACTTTTATCCAGTAATGTACTTTTGACGGGCATGGATGATCACTCCGCACGTTTTTTCCGGATGGCTTCGGCAACAGGACCCGGGACGTAACTTGAAAAATCGCCGTTGTACCGGGCGATCTCTTTGACTAAACTTGAGGAAACAAAGGAGTTTTTCAACGTGGGTGTCAAAAAGATCGTTTCACATTGCGGACGCAGATTGCGGTTCATCAAAGCCATCTGAAGTTCATATTCAAAATCAGAGAATGCGCGCAGACCGCGCAGGATCGCCTGAACGCCGTAGCGTTCCAGAGAATCGACCAGCAGTCCTTCGATGACCACCACTTCAACGCTCGGCAGATCGGCGCAGCATTGTTCGATCAGATGACGGCGTTCTTCAAGAGAGAACATCGGACTTTTTCCGGCATTGACGGCGACTGCCACGATGACTTTGTCAAACAACTGTGCCGCGCGGCAGACCAGGTCGTAATGCCCGTTTGTAAAGGGATCAAATGATCCGGGATATAAAACTGTTTTCATAATACCGTTAAAATGTGTTTTTTCCGTTTGACGGATATGCTGATTGAGTGTATCTTATAAGATAACAATATAATATACGACAATTTTGCGGAAATTACAATCGTGATACCGATAATAAATTTCAATGAAATGCTGCCGTCAGGTCGTCCGCTGGTTCTCGGACTGGGCGTTTTTGACGGTGTTCACCTGGGACACAGAAAGATTATCTCAGAACTGTGTGCCATGGCGGAGCGTTGTCAGGCGGTGCCTGCTGCGGTTACATTTGATCCGCATCCGCGTGCGGTTTTGTGTCCGTCAGACCCGCCGCAGATGCTTCTGCCGCTTGATGAACGCTGCCGTCTTCTCCGCTGTGCCGGCGCTGCATTGACAGGCGTGATACCCTTTTCTTCTGAGTTCGGTTCCGTGAAAGCTGAGGATTTTCTGGATTATCTGCTCAATTCAGGGCGTTTCCGTCTTGCCGGAATCTGTGTCGGCAGCCGCTGGCGTTTCGGATATCACGGGGCAGGGAACAAAGAGCTGATTCAACAGTTTGCCGCAGAAAACAATATTGAATTTATCCCCTGTCAGGAATTGGTCATTAACGGTGAAACTGTCAGCAGCAGCGCCATCCGCCGCAGTACCGCCGCCGGATATCTGGAACATGCCCGCTCCATGCTGGGCAGACCGGTCAGGATTTTCGGAAAAGTTCAGCACGGGAACAAAGTCGCCGGTGCCGTATTGTCTGCGCCGACAGCAAATATTGATGTTGAATACGGCGTATTGCCGCCTGACGGCGTGTATTCCGGCAGGTTGAAAATAGACGGTGTGATGTATCCTGCGGCAGTCAATATCGGATTTTCTCCGACTTTTCAGGTGAACCGCCGCAGGGTTGAAGCGCATGTGCTGGATTTTTCAGGTTCTTTGTACGGAAAAACACTTGAACTTGAACTGCTGCATTTTTTGCGGAAAGAGAAAAGTTTTTCTTCTCCTGAAGAGTTGATGCAGCAGATCAAACAGGATATCGCAAGGGTCAGAACTGATTTTGCAAATGAAAAAGGTGAACAATGAATCGTTGCGGCATAGACATTGTTGAACTGGACCGGATCGCCGGTCTGAAAGATAAAGAACTCTGGAAAAAACGGATTTTTTCTGACCGTGAGCTGGCTTTGTCTGAAGAGCGCGGCGGCAGAGATTCCTTTTTTGCCGGACGCTGGGCTGCCAAAGAAGCCGTTGCCAAAGCGTTGGGCTGCGGATTCGGCAAGTTCTGTTCTCCGGTTGAAATAGAAGTTCTCTCTGATGAATTTCATGCGCCGGTATTGGCGTTGAGCGGGAATGCTTCCGCTACTGCTGAAAAACTGGGAATTTCTTCATGGAGTGTTTCTGTTTCGCATGAAAAACACTACGCCGTTGCCGTTGCGATTGCTGAGATTTCTGATAAAAAATAAAGAAAGGAGTGTTGAGATGAATATATTGTTGATTGAAGATGATGCCAAAACAGCCGATTTTATCGCCCGGGGCTTTACGCAGTCCGGATTTACTGTAACCTCTGTGGATAACGGTACTGCGGGATTGGAAAAATTGCAGTCAGCCCCCTTTGATATTGCCGTTGTTGATGTTATGCTCCCCGGACTTGATGGTATTTCTGTTGTCCGGCAGGCGCGTCAGTCCGGCTGTCTGACACCGGTGATTTTTTTGAGCGCAAAGGGATCGGTCGAAGACAAGATTTCCGGACTTCAGGCTGGCGGAGATGATTATCTGTCAAAGCCCTTTTCCTTTTCGGAACTGCTTGCGCGCATTCAGGCGATGCTCCGCCGGGCGCAGTCGCTTTCTCAGCCGACGCAGCTGACCGTTGCGGATTTGACAATCGACCTTTTGACCCGCAAAGTCACCCGTGCCGGAAAACGCATTGAATTGCAGCCTCAGGAGTATTCACTGTTGGAATATCTGATGAAAAATTCGGGCAAAATCGTTTCGCGCACCATGATTCTGGAACATGTCTGGGAATACAATTTTGATCCTCAGACCAATATCGTGGAAACCCGTCTCTGCCGTCTGCGCGAAAAAATCGACAAAGAATTTGAACGCAAGTTGATCCGTACAGTCCGCGGATTCGGTTATGTTCTGGAATAAGTACACCGTTTCTCTCCGGACACAGGTGACGCTGTGGTTTGCCGTTCTTTTCGTGGGAACGGCGGCGGCAACGATTATCTTTGTCGGACACAATCTTTATCAGCTGCTGATCCGTCGCGTTGATCAGCAGTTGGAAGAGTTGTTCAACCGCTGTCAGACTGATTATATCGTGGGAAAAAATGCCCGTCATCTGGGCGTGGAGTTTCCGGTATATGATCTTCCGGCGGATTTGATTCTGGCATTTGACCAGCACCTGCCGGGATTCAATCCGGTCGTCGCCTATGAACCGGCTGTCACAGATCCTTACAGTTCGCCGACCGTGTTCGGATATGTGGATAACAAACTCTATCTGATGCGGCGCAATATGGAGGGCAGGGTTTACTCCCGTCTGTTGAATCCTGAACCGAATATTCACCTTGTTCGGCGGCGTCTGCTGCTGCGCCAGAAAGCGGTTGGGGAGGGATTGCTGTTTTTTTGCGTATCTTCTCCGCACGGCAAGCGTCTTGCGATGTCTTCGGATTTTCCGATCCAGACCGTGCTGCCGCCGCCCGGAGTTCCGGTGACGGGAAATAAAGCGCGTGTTCTTGTCCGCAAGTTTCCCGACGGAACGACCTGGGTTGCCGGACGGAAACTCACTGAAATCCACACCCGTGTGGAACACTATGTTATGGACTTTATTGTTATCGGAGTGCCGATCCTCTTCACCGGTATTCTGATAGCCTGGCTCATTTCCAGCCGCGTAGCCTCCGGTATCCGCAAAGTCGGTGAGGCGGCAACGGATATTGCCGGCGGCAACTATTCCCGCCGGGTCGCAGGACACTATCACGGTCAGGAAATCGCTGAACTTGTTACAGCATTCAATAAAATGAGTGCCAACACCGAACGATTGCTCAATGAACTGCGCAGTGCAACTGATGATGTGGCGCATGACCTCAAAACGCCGCTGACCCGTATCCGCGGACTGGCTGAAGTGACGATTCAGGGACCCAAGGATTTTGAGTTGTGGTCCGATGCGCTCGGCAATATTGCCGAAGAGTGCGACGATATGGTGGCGATCATCAACACCATGCTCGAAATCACCCGGACGGAATCCAATATTGAACACTTTGCTCCTGAACAGGTGGATTTGTGCGTGCTTCTTAAAAGGTTGTTTGAACTCTACCATCCGGCTGCTGAAGAAAGTTCTATTCTCTGGGAACTTGAAATTCCGGAACAGCCGGTTTCCGTTCACGCCGACCGTATCAAAATTCAGCGCATGGTCGCAAATTTACTGGATAATACCCTGAAGTTTGTTCCCGCAGGCGGACGTGTGATTCTGCATCTGGATACCAATGAAACCGAGGTGCATATAAAAGTTATTGACAATGGTCCGGGTATTCCCGATTCAGACAAGGTGCGTATATTTGAACGCTTTGTCCGTCTGGATTCCAGCCGCACCCGCAGAGGAAACGGTCTGGGACTTGCCATGGTCCGCGCCGTAGCCTGCGCTCACGGCGGTAATGTGACGATTTTCGATACCCCCGGCGGCGGAGCGACTTTTACGGTTACTTTGCCCCGCAGATAAAAAATTTTTCTGAACAGTTGCTGTTTTTAAGAAAGTTTCCTTGACTTGCAGAAAAAAGTATGCTATATTTTACTCTATTGTAAGATTTTTAACAAATAAAATGTTATGACAGATCCGGAAAAAAGCGCATACATATTGATTCGCCGCCGTTTGGCGGTGTCACGGGCGGAGCTTGCCCGCAGTTTGGGAATCAGCCGTCCGACAGCCTCTTCTGTCTGTGAGAGTCTGCTTGAAAAGAAGCTGATTCTTGAGTGCGGCAAAGGCAAGGCTGCCCGCGGAATTGCCCCGACTCTTCTTTCTGCAAACAAGAATCTTCCGGGGGTAATCGGGATAGACTTCGGTTATACAGATAAGATGTCCGCCGTCCTCATTGACGGGGCAGGGGATATCATCGCGCAGCAGGAAATAAAATTTGATCCGTCTGACATGAAAAGTATTGCCGGAAGTGCAGAGAAAATTGTAGCACAATTTTCCTGTAATCATGCCGTAAGCGGCGTTGCGCTTGCGCTTTCAGCCGTGATTGATGAAAAATCCCGTCAGGTCTTAAAGAGTGTGAATCCGCTTTTCTGCAGCGGAAATTTTGTTTCAGTTCTTGAAGCGGAATTGGGACAGCCGGTTTTCATTTCAAACCGTTCCCGTGCGGCAGCAATATCAGAGGCTTTCGGCGGCGCCGCCGACAGAGAAAAGGATTTTGCTCTGATATCTCTCGGAAAAAGCGTCGGTGCCGCGTTCTGGTGCGGCGGAGAACTTTTCTGCGGCTCCAATTCGTCCGCCGGAGAGATCCGGAATCTGCGGCTGACGGATGGTGAACGGCTTGAAGAGGCACTGTCAAGGGAACGTGTTTCAGCCTGTTCCCGCGAAAAAATCGTAAAAAAATGTGCGGAAGCCCTGGGGCAGATCATTGATATTATGGATTTTAAACTGTTTGTGTTATCCGGAAGATTTGCTGATTTCGGAAATGATTTTGCTCCGCAGCTGGAAAAAGAACTTGAGGCTTGGCAGGTAAAAGTAAAACAGGCAAAATTCGGCCGTTTCAGTGCCGCCCGCGGCAGTGCGTTTCAAATGGTTGAAGAATTAATAAAGGGAGAGAAAAAAGATTATGAGTCGCGTAACATTTACAGTTTTTTCTGATTTGCATCATCATCCGCAATGGTATAAATCAGATGCTCCGGAAAGGCTTGCCGCTATTCAGAAACGTGCGGTTGACAGCGGTTCCGATTTTTTGCTGCATCTGGGGGATTTCAGTCATAAGCCTTCTGCTTATCCTGAATTGATCCGGCAGTACCGGGAGTTTTGTGTTCCGGGATATTTTGTGCTGGGAAACCATGAATTTGATATAGATTCCTATGAAACTGTTTTAAGTGCCATGGGGCTTGAAAACGGTTATTATTATTTTGACCGCTCCGGATTCCGCTTTATTGTGCTGGATGAAAATTATTTCAGTGATTTTCCCGGAATTTATTTCCATTATTCCGAGCGCAATTATTTTGACCACGGTCCGTACCGTGACTGGATGCCGCCTGAAGAAATCGACTGGCTGCGTGAAACTGTCAAAAACTCTCCTTATCCCTGCATCCTTGCCAGTCATGCCATGCTGGATTTTACCGACGGCAAGCGGGGAGTAAAATGCAAAGATGAAGTCAGGGAGATTATCCGCAATTCCCGCGGAACTCCGGGAGAGGTCATTTTGTGTCTGAACGGTCATTATCACCGCAGCGGTTTGGATATCATTGATCATGTCCTGCGTCTGGATGTCAATTCAGCCACATTCAACTGGGTTCCTGAGCCGCATTATCTTTTCCCTGAAGAGTGGTATAAAGAATATGAGTGTGTCGGAAATATGGTTATTTACAAGGAGCCGTTAAGTACGGTCATTACCATTGATTCTGATACCGGAGAAATGATTTTTGAAGGTGTTGAAAGTTCTTTTGTCTGCGATGTTTCCACTGAAAAAAGCGGTAACTCATCCGGTTACCGGCTTTGTAAAGCGGAAAATATTTCAGCAAAGATCAATTATAAAAAATTGTAACTGGAAATTTTTTCCCGGCAGGGATGCCGGATCAGAAAAAATTCCCGAAATAAAAACAAGGAGAAAACGAAAATGAATCTCGTGATCTGCAAAGACAAGTTGACCTGCGGTGCAGAAGCCGCAAAATTCGGTGCGGAAAAGATCCGCAAGGCCATCGCCGAACAGGGCGAATGCCGTATCATCCTCGCTACCGGTGCCAGCCAGTTTGAAATGCTCTCTGCCCTGCTCAAAGAAGAAGGTATTGACTGGAGCAAAGTCACCATGTTCCACCTGGATGAATACGTCGGACTTCCCTACAGCCATCCTGCCAGCTTCCGCAAATATCTGATGGAACGCTTTGTTGAAAAGCTCCCCGTCAAGATGAAAGAAGTCAACCTGGTCGAAGGTGATGCCGCTGATCTCAAGGGCTTCATCGCCAATCTCGGCAAAAAAATCGCTGAAAAACCCATTGACGTCTGCTTCATCGGTATCGGCGAAAACGGTCACATCGCTTTCAACGACCCTCACGTTGCAT
>SUVX01000106.1 GCA_015061725.1 Lentisphaerota bacterium | reverse complement strand
TTCTCACAAATCTCATGCAAGCGTTACGCCCACGCAGACACGCATACCACCGTTGCCATCAAGTTGCCTTGCACTACCCTGCGATAGATCTGCACCCGAATTCTGAATAACCGCTGAGATTTGCTGTACCCTGCGGGCGGCGCTTATGAGAATTATGAGAATTATGAGAATTATGAGAGTTTCGGTTGGGGCGCCGATGAGCAATAATCACGCCACACGCATACCACCGCAGCCATCAAGTTGCCTTGCACGACCCTGCGGTAAATCTGCCCGTTGCATTACCCAGTGGCAACTCTTCGCCCGAGCCAAACCACACTGCGGCACTGCAAACCCTCGGGGTATAACATGACGCCCCCATCATCATTTTATAAGTCTTATAAGTCTTATAAGTCTTATGCAAGCGTCACGCCCACGCAGACACGCATACCGCCGTTGCCATCAAGTTGCCTTGCACTACCCAACGGTAAATCTGCCCGTTGCATTACCCAGTGGTAACTCTTTGCCCGAGCCAAACCAAACTGCGGCACTGCAAACCCACGGGGTATACAATGGCGCACCAACTTGTCAGACAGGTCAGACAGGTCAGACAGGTCAGACACAAGCGCCACGCCCACGCCACACGCATACCGCCGTTGCCATCAAGTTGCCTTGCACGACCCTGCGGTAAATCTTGCCCCGGCAGCCATCAAAAAATTTCAAAATTTTTCTCATGTATGACACATTTTGTCAAAGTTGCACTTATATATTACGTCACAGATAACAATAAGGAATACGGCATGAACAACTGGCAAAGCAAAACTGCTACGGAACTTGCGGCTCTGGTGGAGTATCACAATTTGCGTTACTGGGTACTCAATGCGCCTGAAATCAGCGATACTGAGTACGATCTTCTTGTGGAAACACTCCGTCAAAAAGATCCCGCCGCTTCTCAGATTGAAGAAATTAAAAGCATTGAAGTAAGTTCTTCACCCATCCGTCACGATATCCCCATGCTCTCTCTTCAAAAAATCTATTCCTTTGAAGAACTTGTCAACTGGTGCAAAAAGAACTGCCGCACGCCGGAAGAAGTTTTGATATTTTCCCCCAAATACGACGGCGTGGCAGGAGACTGGGACGGTAAAATCCTTTCCACACGCGGCGACGGCAGAATGGGGAACGATATCAGCGATAAAATCAATATGATCTCCGTCAAAACCGCAGAAGGTGTCCATCCCCTTGCCGGATACAAAAAGGCTTTCCGCGGAGAAATCCTCATGACCCTTGACGAATTTGCTCTGCACAAAGAGGAATTCAAAACGCCCCGCGCCGCCGCTGCCGGTCTGCTGGGCAGAAACATCCCTTCCGACACCCATCGTCTGCTCATGACGGATTATTCCTCTTTTGAAATCAAAATGCCCTTTTCTCAAATGAATGAAACGTCATGGCAGGATATCCGCAAACAACTTTCCGCGCTGCCTTTTCCCATGGACGGAATCGTTGTTTCTTTTGAGGACAAAAAATATGCCGATTCTCTCGGATACTCCGGACATCACCCTTACGGTTCAGTTGCATACAAATTCAGCGGCGAAAGCTGTCAGAGCAAAATCCTTAAAATCCGCTGGCAGATCAACCGTCAGGACATCACCCCCGTCGCTGAAATAGAACCCGTCACCATCAACGGCAGAACAATTTCACGCGTCACGCTGCACAACGCACAACTGATTGAACGCGAAGATATCCAATGCGGAGACTATGTGGAAGTCACCCTCTCAGGAGACGTCATCCCCAAAATCGTCAGTCACTCCCCCGGAGAAAACCGCCGCAAAGAGATGCTTACGCATTGCCCTTCATGCGGTCAGAAACTCTCATACCGAGACTCCCGTCTGGTCTGCACCAATTCAGATTGCGAAGCGGTCATCAAGGCCATGCTGCTGGATTTTGCAGAAAAACTCAGACTCAAACGTTTCGGTTCTTCAGGATGTGATTATCTTTTTTCCATCGGCGTCCGCTCCCGTGAAGATATGGCGGAAAAACTCCTGTTTTTCAGAAAATACGGATTCAACAGTTTTCCGCAGCCCTCTCCCGCCCTTGAAGAACTGCTTGTTTCGGATATTTTTCTTACGGATACGCAAAAACTGCTTGCCTGTGATGTGTTCTTGCTCGGAGAAGTCAACGCCCGCAAACTCTGCAGCAAATTCACTCTTGAAACGATTTTCTCCCACGCAGGAGACGAAAAGTTTTTCCGCGAAAACCTCTCTTCCAATGCCCGGAGCAATCTCATCGCTCAAAAAATCGGTGAACGCAAAAAACTTTTTGAACTTCTCCAGAATCTCACCCTCTGTTACGGCAAGCACACCCGCAGCAGCAGAAATCAGAATTTTTCCGTTCAGAGCGTTGTCAACTCAGGACTCATCCACGCAGACAACATTCCCGGATATCCCGACCTTGACATCAGCAAAGTCAAACGTGTCGGCAACGGAGAATGTATCTGTCTTACCGGCAGAATGCCCTGGGTGCGCGCTGAACTTTTCAAAGTCTGTCAGGCGGCGGGATACACACCCGTTGACCGTTTCAGTTCAAACGTAAGTATCGTCCTTTATGCGGATATCTCCAGCGTATCAGTCAAGATGCGCGCAGCATCCGCCAAAGGAATTCCCACGGAGGATATCCTCAATTTCGTCAAACGCATCAACGCCGCCGTTTAGTTAAGGGTAGATGGTTCTTGGGGAAGGGGAAAACTTCTTTTCACGAGAAAAGAGGTTTTCCCCTTCCCCAAACCCCAACCCTTTTCAAGAAAAGCGAGGTATTTTTAAAGTAAGGACTGTACCCTGGCGGTAATATCTACCTGTATAGGGAACAGAACCTTCAAAAAAAAGCGAAGTATTTTGTTGAAAAAAGTTTTGAAGTTAAAAGTTTAATATCAATATTTTTCTGTCCGTACTGCGGACCAAGCCGATTTTATTAAAAAGGAAGTATATCATGGACCTTGACACCTGCAACAAAATTTCCGCCCGTCAACTTGAAGAAATGCTTGATTTTCTGCTCAAAGAGCGTTGGAGTTCTCCCGATGACCGCCTGCCTGCCGTCATGGTCTGGGGTCCTCCCGGAGCCGGAAAAAGTGCCATCGTAAAAAGCGTTGCTCAAAAAAACGACTGCTGTTTCATCGACCTGCGTCTGGCGCAGATGGAGGCAATCGACATCAAAGGTCTCCCCGTTCCTGAAAAGGACGGTGTGCATTGGAAAATCTCTGCGGTCTATCCCCGCGATCCCGAAAGCCGGGGCATTCTGTTTCTGGATGAACTTTCTGCCTGTGACCGCACCATTCAGACAGCGGCATACGAGTTGATCCTTGACCGCAAACTCGGCGACGACTACCGTCTGCCCGGCAACTGGCTCATCGTCGCCGCCGGAAACCGTATCGAAGATAACGCCTCCGCCGTCGCCATGAGTTCGGCTCTTGCCAACAGATTTCTGCACGTTGAACTGGACTACGACCCCAAAAACTGGATCAACTGGGCACTCAAATCCGGTATTCACGGTTCCGTTACCGGTCTCATGCGTTACAAACCCGACCTGCTGGCGGATACCAACGAAAATACCCAGAACCTTGAACGCGGTTTCCCCACGCCCCGCAGCTGGGAAAGGGTGAGCGTTCTCTTTGACCGTCTCCCCGCCGATGCGCCGCAGGAACTTCTCCGCAGCATGATCTGCGGACTTGTCGGCAACTCCGCCGGACTTGAAGCCATCAGCTTTTACAATCTCTATCAGGAAATGCAAAACGTTCTGCAGATGATGCTTGACCCTGACGCAGAAGTTAAAATTCCCTCTGACCTTGCCAAACGTTACGCACTTGCCTCCGCCCTCAGCCGCATGGTCTGGAACACCGGAGCCGGAAGCGAAGAACTGCGCCTTGCCGGATTTTTCAGGATCTCCCTTGAAATGCCCGGCGACTTTGCCGCCATGACCATGCTCGATGCCATGGAGTCCGGCAAACAGACGGGACAGGACTGCATGAAACTTATCACCCATCCTGCTTATAAAGAATGGATCAAAAAACACGGCAAAGCCCTGCGCGGGAGGACCGCATGAGAAAGCCCTCTCTTGAAGAAAAGGCGCTTGCGCTCTGCGAAGACGCCCGGGCGCAGTTGATACTCCGCCATCCGTTTGTCGGCAGACTGGGGATACAGATTCCCTTTCTTGCCGTCAATGACAGCCGTATCCACACGATAGCCACCAACGGCAAAGTCATCTATATCCGTCCGGACTGGATATGTTCCAAACCGCCGGCGACTCTGGCGGCAATCGTTGCCCACACCATCTGGACGGCGGCACTTTGCCACTCATTCCGCCGCGGAGAATATGAACTGCACCGCTTTGATATTGCAAGCGATATAGAAGTCTATAATCTTCTCAAAGTTGAAAAAGTCAACATGGCACGGAAACCGGACTTTGCCGATCTTTTTCCGCAATACATGCCGCTTGAAAAGATTCTCGAAAAACTCCCTGATGTCAGCTGTCAGCGTTCTTTGGAGAGTGATGTCCACTTGTATACCGCCGGAGTCATCTCCCTGCCGAACCTGCCCATTGAAGGAGAAAAACAACAGCCGGATGAAAAAGAGGAAGAGAAAAATCCGTCCGGTAAAAACGATACAACACAAGACTCCAATCAGGAAAATTCGAAAGAAACGCCCGATCACGACGGCACCAACTGCAGCAACAGTTCCGGAAACACACAAAACAACGGTTCCCCCCGTCCGGACAACGGCAACGGCAGTGAAAACGAAGACGGTAAAAGCAACCAAAGCGGCAGCGATGACACACATGAAGCAGACTGCAACTGCGATCCGGCAATCCGCGAAGTCTGGCGTCAGCGCATCATTGAAGCCGGGCAGCACTACCGTATGACCTACGGCAAACTCCCGGGAGAGCTTGAAATGCTCGTAGAGTCTTTCAGAGCAAGCAAAATCAATTATCTCCAGCTGCTGCGCCGTTTTCTCGGACAGTGTTCCGGCGGCGAATCGCATTGGGTTCCTCCCGCCCGCCGTTTTGTCTGGCAGGGACAGTATCTGCCATCGCACACCAATCCTGCGCTGGAGTTTGTCGTTGCCGTAGATACTTCAGGCTCCATCAATGAGGAGATCTTTCAGAAATTTCTCGGCGAAGTCTACGGCATTATCCGTCAGTTGAAAAAGTATCAGTTGACTCTCATTCAATGTGATTCAAAAATACAGCATATTGACAGATTTTCTCCTGAAAAACCTCTGCTCAAAGTTGAAGATATCAAACTTTACGGCGGCGGCGGAACCAGTTTTGTGCCTGTATTCAACTACATTAAAAAAGAGAAAATCCGTCCCAAAGTGCTGCTTTATTACACCGACGGAATGGGAACTTTTCCCGACAAAGCTCCCGATTATCCCGTTCTCTGGTTTCTGTCAGAAGAGACAAAAGTCCCCTGGGGCAAAAAAATTCTTATCCCGTCTGAGGAATGTCAATAAAAAAAAACACCGTACTTTTCATACGGTGCAAAATTCAAATTGGTGCGCCCACGGGGACTCGAACCCAGGACCCAATGATTAAGAGTCATTTGCTCTACCAACTGAGCTATGGGCGCTTGTTGTGAACATAATATACCCCTCATTTCAGCAAAGTCAAGCCGTTTTTCGCATAAAATACAAAAAAATCCATATTTTACCCTTCTGCGGAAACTCTTTTGCAAAGAGAATAAAATCAGGTTATATTATAAGTAAACAGAAAAATTTGACCTGAAAATTATGAAATTTGAATTTGAAAGCATAGGATTTGTCCGCAGCAGTCACCGCTATCCGCAGGAGGCACCCCGTCAGGGAACATTAACCTGTGAATGCGGAGAAATCGAACTTCTCCCCGGCAGAAACTTTGAAACCGCCCTCGCCGATCTCGAAGGCGTGGAGCGCATCTGGATTGTTTTTGTCTTTGACCGGGTGAATTCCTGGAAAGTCAAAGTTTCTCCGCCGCAGCGGGGCGACCGCAAAAAAATCGGCGTCTTTGCCACGCGCAGCCCGCACCGCCCCAATCCCATCGGTATCACCTGTGCAAAACTTGAGGGCATACGCGGCAGAATCCTTGAGGTTTCTGAAATCGACCTGCTCTCAGGAACCCCTGTTCTGGATATAAAACCATATATTCCGCTTGCCGATTCTTTCCCCGACGCAAAGACTGGGTGGCGCGATGAAGTTCCCGATCAACTCAGAGAAGTTGTGTTTTCAGAAGAATCCGTCTCCCGGACAGAATTTATTTTAAAGGAAGGCGGTCCCGATGTGGCGGAGTTCTGCCGTGTTCAGCTGGGAACGCGCGACATTGACCCCAAACGTCTGCGCCTTTCAGGTCCCGATGACCGGGGCATATTCACGCTGGCATTCAGAACCTGGCGGATTCTATTTTCCCGTGAAGAGGAAAATATCTGTATTCACACCGTATTCAGCGGCTACACGCCGGAGGAACTTGTTCCTGCTGCGCCCGACCCTTATGCCGACAAAGAACTGCACCGCCGCTTCAATGCGCTTTTCAACGCTGCAAAACAGGCATAGAAAAAACACATTTACTGCTTAAAAACAGGTTATTTTCTGTTCAAAACGGTATTTTTTTGATAAATTTTGAAAAATTTTGCGTTCAGCAATATGTTTTTCAAAAAAAAAGTATTGACAAAACAAATTTTAGAAGTATTTTATCTGTGTGGAATGTTTGCCTTGATTTCAAAGAGATGATTCCGGGCGTTCCGCAAATTAAAACAGAACTTTAAACTATTTAATATTTTGACGGAGAAAAGAGATGAAACAGGACTTCATTCAATTTGTAACCAAAGATTCAGTCATGACTTTGGGCGGGAAGAATAAATTGGAGGTAATGGACCATCTGATCACCCGTGCGGCAGATCTTACCAAACTTAACAGAGACACCATTTTCAGACTTATCTGGAAACGCGAACAGATGATGACCACCGGCGTGGGCAATATGCTTGCTCTGCCCCATATCCGTATCAATGACATTCTTCACCCCTACGTTCTGATCGGCGTGTGCGAAAATCCGATCGACGATTATCAGGGACAGGATGATTTACCGGTGCGTGTCATCGTGCTGACCGTTGCACCCGACGAAGATCAGGAAGCATATCTTCAGCTTCTCAGCGGCATTTCCCGCCGTTTCAGAGATCCGGCGCTGCTGGAATCCCTGATTGACGCCGTCGGCAACACGGTTCAGATCTACGATATCATCAAAGGTTTGGAGGACAAGCAGTGAGCAACGAGATGAATGCCCTCGCCGCCAAAGCACAGATTGACTTCCACTGTCTTGAAGACGGCTGCATGGAAGTTGTGAAATTCAATCTGGCGGATATCACCGCCCGTGATTTTCAGGCAGTTTGTCCCAAGTGTCACAGAGCCTATCAGCTGGATGACGCCCTCAAAGACAAACTGACCAGAATGCTTGAGCTGGTGCAGTCCATCCGCCGTGCTGAGGATATTCTCGGTGATGCGATGGTTTCAGTCAATGTTGCCGGCGGAGATGTCAAGATTCCGTATGTGCTTCTTCTGACCCGGCTCAACACCCTGATCACGCTGGATTTCGGCGACAAAAAAGTTGACTTCCACCTTTGGATCGAGCCTGCCTCTCAGGATACATTCCGCTAAGCGCCATACTCCCCCCGGATACTTTTTTCTGCTTATTCGATGCTGAAAACACAGTATCCGGGTCGATTCATTTTTTGAACGGGCGTTTTCAAGCGGAGCAAATATAACTTTCAACCCTTTAAAAAAAGGATTTTCAACACAATGCTTTCCGCAATTTTCAAAGCCATCTTCGGCACAAAATCGCAGCGAGATGTCAAAAAAATGCTGCCTGTTGTCGCCCGGATCAATGCAATCGAAGAAGATTTGCAAAAACTTTCTGACGAAGAACTTAAAGCAAAAACCGGTGAGTTCCGCGACCGTCTCGCCAACGGAGAAACACTTGACGACATCATGTGCGAAGCTTTTGCCGTCGTCAAAAACGCCTGCCGCCGTCTGGTCGGCACAGAATTTGAAGTTTGCGGACAACCCGTCACCTGGAACATGGTTCCCTTTGACGTGCAGTTGATGGGCGGTATCGCTCTCCACAAAGGAAACATCGCCGAAATGGCAACCGGCGAAGGAAAGACTCTGGTTGCGACACTCCCGCTTTACCTCAACGCCCTCACCGGCAAAAACTGTCAGCTGGTGACGGTCAACGATTACCTCGCCCGCCGTGACTCCTCCTGGATGGGACTGCTTTTCAACTATCTGGGAATTTCAGTCGGCTGTCTGCAGAACATGCAGCCGCCCGATGTCCGCCGTCAGCAGTACGCCTGTGATATCACCTACGGAACGAACAGCGAATTCGGTTTTGACTATCTCCGCGATATGGGTATGGCAAGCGATAAAGCAGAACTGGTCCAGCGTGACCACTACTACGCAATCGTTGACGAAATCGACAGCATCCTCATTGACGAAGCGCGTACACCGCTGATTATTTCCGGACCTGTTC
>SUVX01000105.1 GCA_015061725.1 Lentisphaerota bacterium | reverse complement strand
AGCAAACCCACAGGGTATATCGTGGCGCCCCCATCTTTGTCAGACAGGTCAGACAAGTCAGACAGGTCAGACTAAAGCGTCACGCCCCCGCAGACAGCATACCGCCGTTACTATCAAAAAAAATCGGTCTTACCCCTGCGGATATCTTATATCATTTGACAAATATTTGAGCTGTGCCGACAATGGCTCCGAGAAAATATCCAAGCACCTGAATAGCTCCAAGATGCTGGGCTGCAATGGAATTTATCATTGAATGAAATTCTTTAACATCCTGTTTATCCACAGCCTCAGCAATTCTCCGGGAAATATCCAGCTTTTCCATAATAACTGTTTTTCCGGTAGTTTTGATAAAAGCTTCAATCTGAGGTTCTGCGCCCGGAAGAAGTTCATTTTCAATCCATTGCCACAGAGATTCAGAGTCCAATACACTGCCGGCAAGAGCAGGAAGTTTTTCCTGCAAAAACTCACGGATCAAAGTGATAATTTTATCTTTCATGTTATTGACAACTGCATCAACTTTGGCAGCACCGACATCTGTATTTGCCCATTCTTCAACCTTATTCAGCAAGGTCAGAAGTTCTGCTTTGATCAATTCAACAGTTGATTCACTGTCTAATTTGTCACACATACGCACTTCGATATCCTGCCAATTGATAATGCCGACAAGTCCGTTGCTAATTGTTTCCGCGCCCAAACCGAAAGGAAGTTTCTCTGAAAGATAGTTGAGTACGATTTCACGCAACTCTGATTTCAGAACCTCAATAAGTTCCGGAGAACGCCGCTTCAAACTCTCGGTAATTTGCCGGGCGGCAAGTTTTCTGTTATCCTCATTTTTTAATTGGGGAACAACCGTTTTATCCCAGACTTCAATCAGTTTATCTTTAGTCAGAAACCTGGAAACCGTTTCACACAGAGATGCCTCAATTCGGGGAACGAGAAATTCGATGATTTTATTTTCGTGATTTTTCAAAAGTGTCTGAACAGTAACCTTGATTTTCACAATAATATTTTTGTCCCGCAGCAATTTCATAACCATATCGCAGAGATCATTCGCCAACTGCTCCGGATTCAGGAGTTTTGTTTCAACCTGTTTTCCCAGTTCCACCCCGATTTTACTCTTATTTTTGGGAACAAGTCCCTGCTTCCAGTATCCGAGTGAAAGAATACTGAACAAATGCTTTCCGCTTTTTTCATACGGTTTGAACAGCATTTCAATTGCGATATAATTCGTAATATATCCGATTGCGGCAGACAGCAGAATATCAAAAACATGATTCCAGGGCGATACAAGTACAAACCACCCGGTTTGAGCCCCCGCAATACGCAAAGGCAGAAGAAGAAAAAGAGTCAGAAGACTCGCCGGAAAACAAAACAGTTCCAAGCCGGCAAATATCCTGCGTTCTTTTTCAACAGAAGAATCCGATATTAATTTCCAACGGATTTTAACATCCTGAAAATAATTTTTAAAAAAGTTACCCATACATCCCCCTCCCCTATCGGAGCTTTTTTACTCTTATATTTCTGAAATTATTGACTGGAAGACCAAACTCATTACGCAGTTTTTACAAATTCGTTTTTGTACACCCAAAGACATCATCTTGAAATTTTATTGATACTCCAATATCCGGAGCATTTTTTTATCCCGATTGCTGCGGTATCCTTCAAGCAGCACATCAAGATGAGCCCAGTGAGGTTGCAAACCTCCACCAAGACAATGCTCTCCGTAACTTTGGGGAACGCCGTAAAGTCCATACCAATAGACACTGTTTGCAACCATGACTCCCTGTTCAGTGACAGGATCATTTATCAGTTTCAGTCCTTTTGCCTTGTTTTTATCAAATTTCAAATACCCCAGACCGGCAACAGTTTTGGCAATTGAGTGAAAACAATCATCTTCACTCAACTTTTTTATTTTGCTTAAATATTTTTTTGCCATGACAAAGGCTTTTTTCTGATTCCGTTTTGTTCCGAATCCAAACCAGTAACAACGGGCAAGAGATGCTTCTGCATCAATATAACCGCCTTTATATGCTCTTTTCCAGAGATGAAATATCTCCTCCGGAGTACCCAAATCAAAACGATAGAGGTATTGCCCCAAAAAATGTTCTGCTTCAGGCAATTTTAATTCAACCGCGTTACGCAAAAACGGCATCATTTTTTCCGGTCTCCATTTCATAAAATAATCTTTTGCCAATTTAAAGTTTATTTTTGCATGTCCATTTACCGCAGCATACAAACGGCAGACATTTCCCTCCTTTTCAGCAACATCCTTGCGGGCGGCAATCCGGCAAACAGTTTCCATATCCTGTTTTACCGCAGCATTTTTCAATTCAACGTGATACAGAAATTTTTTATCAGCAAGCAGCTTCTCAAAATCAGCCTTGATTTTCTTCTTGTCTATCGTAAATGAAGGAACTTTTTCCGGTGCAGAAGGCATGAGTTCCTGCTCTACTGAAAACATATCGTAATCAAATTCCCCGGGATTAAAATCTCTGACTTTAAATGCTTTCATCTTTGTCAAATCTCCCTGTGTCCGTTCCGAAAGCGGAAACATTTCTACTGTTTTGAGAACCGTTGACACTCTCGCATTTATACTGACAATTCTGAAAATTTCAGGCCACAGTTTGTAAATATCCCGGGGCTGCCACACAGCGGTATCCGATAATTCATAATATCCGCAGGCACCATTGGACATATCAATAAAATATTTGCCGGGCAGTACGGATTTTCCGGTAACTTCAGTCAAAAATTCACGAACAGTCCGCCGGAATGCATACGGAACGCCGGAAGGAAAATAAGCAACAGAAACGTATTTACGGAGCTTTTTATTATATTCAACATAACCGATTTGTTCTTTCATCCCTTTTACTTTGACAGAACACGCCGCATCCTGCTGTAAAGTGACCTTACACGCCTGCGTATTTTTTCCGGATACAAACACCTCGGCAAAACACACTATTGACACAAAACACAGCAAAAATACGATTACACTTTTTTTCAACATGGAGGATTCCTTTTTTTATTGTACAGAAGAAAAAAATATACATAAGTAAAATTACAATAAAAACATCTGATTGTCAAGCCTGCGAGAGAAGATTTTATTAAATTTTTTCAATAAAAGTAACGGTAATCAGACAAAAAATCACACATCAGTCACGCTGTTTTTCTGTATAAAGTCACGGATTATACAGCATCCTTTTTCCAGCTCAGCCGTTGTCTCAGGAGATGAAATTGCAATCCGCATAAAACTGTGCGGATTGCGGTTCACGGTAAAACGGTACGAACAATATACACTGACATTCTCTTCACGCAGAAGACGCTCTGCTTCCATTTCATCCATTGTCAACCGCGGAACAGGCAGCCAGCGGAAAAATGCAGCAGGAGAACCGGGTTTTATCGTCCCGGGAAAATAACGGTCAAAAATCCGATTCCGTTCTCTTGCCAATTCAGCTTTCAACTCCAGAAGTTTTGCCGCTTTTCCGTCAAGAATAAGTTCTGTCATAATTTCCGCATCAAGTGATGAAGTCTTGATATTCAAATGAAACAAAGCATTCAACAGCGGAACTCTGAAGCTTTCAGGGAAAGCGGCGAATGCGACACGCAACCCGTTGCACAATGCCATTGTTGAGTTGCAAATATAAATCGTCTGTTCCGGTAATCTGGAAAACATGGAGTGGTATTCCCTGCCCGAATGCAGCGGAATTCCGGTATTATCATCTTCAAGCAGAATCAGATTGTAACGGGCAATGATTTCCGCCAGAGCGTCCTTGCGTTTTTCGGGAATAGTACACGTTGTGGGATTGGCACAGTTCGGCATCAGAAAAATACCGTTGATATCCTCTTTTTTGCACAATGCTTTCAATTCTCCGGGATCCATGCCTTCTGAATCTCCCCGCACAGGTATCAGACGGATATGGGACAATCGCGCCATTCCGATAAGGTTGGAATAGGTGTATTCATCAACGGCAATCTTATCTCCGATTTTAAAAAGCGAAAGCAGTGCGGCACTGATAATATTCTGGGCGCCGGAAAAAATTGCAATGTGTTCACTGTCTGTATGAACATCCATCTGTTTCATCCAGTGCGCTCCGGCAACCCGCTGATGCAGATGTCCGGCGGCTTCAGTGTAGGAGTAGAGTTCTTCTATATATCCCTTTTGAAGAACATTTTTACTTGCCTCGATAATCGGCGCTTTGATTTGATCAAAACCTTTCAGAAGTCCGAGTTCGATGATTCCGTTTTGATTTCCTGACGGGCGGATGATATTTTTGCCCGGCAGCGGAGAAACAAATGTGCCTTTTCCGGTCACACCGTAAATCAGCTGCTTTTCCCGGCAGAGATTGTATGCCTGCGTAATGGTTGTAAAGTTCAAATCCAGATAATCCGCCAGCTCGCGCTGCGGCGGCAGTTTTGTTCCGGATACCAGTTTTCCGGAAATTATATCTGCTTCAAGTGCATTGGCAAGAGTCAGATAATAAGGACGTTTCAACTTGCTCTTATCCGGAATCCAACTTAAATAAAAATGTTCAAAAGAATTTGTCGGCATTTTATTGTAATCCATACAATTTTATAATTTGTATTGAATATACACCGGTGGTATATTGAATTCAAGTCATTACACCATAAAATCAGGAGAAAAATCATGAATAATGAACAGTATGAATTGAATTGCAACCTTGCGCAGATGCTCAAGGGCGGCGTGATCATGGACGTCACCACTCCGGAACAGGCAAAAATCGCCGAAGATGCCGGTGCTTGCGCTGTTATGGCTCTGGAACGTATTCCCGCAGATATCCGTGCCGCCGGCGGTGTTTCACGCATGAGCGATCCCGGAATGATCAGAGGGATCCAGGAAGCCGTCTCCATTCCCGTTATGGCAAAGTGCCGTATCGGTCACATTGCAGAAGCGCGGATTCTTGAAGCCATTGAAATTGACTACATTGATGAAAGTGAAGTTTTAAGTCCGGCTGATGACATTTACCACGTTGACAAACGTGCGTTCAAAGTTCCGTTTGTCTGCGGTGCCAGAGACCTGGGCGAAGCACTGCGCCGTATCAATGAAGGCGCGGCAATGATCCGCACCAAAGGCGAACCCGGAACCGGAGATGTGGTTCAGGCTGTCCGTCACATGCGTAAAATGAATCAGGAAATGCGCCGCGTGGCAAATATGGCAGAAGATGAACTTTACGAAGCCGCCAAACAGCTGCAGGTTCCCTTTGATCTTCTGATGTACGTCCACCAAAACGGCAAACTCCCCGTGGTCAACTTTGCCGCAGGCGGCGTGGCAACCCCTGCTGATGCGGCATTGATGATGCTGCTCGGCGCTGAAGGTGTCTTTGTCGGCTCCGGTATCTTCAAATCCGGCGATCCGGCAAAACGCGCCGCCGCCATCGTCAAAGCTGTAACCAATTATCAGGACTACGGAATGCTTGCAGAACTTTCCTGCGGTCTCGGTGAAGCCATGGTCGGAATCAATCCGGCTGAAATCAAAATCATCATGGAAGAACGGGGTATCTGATGAAAATTGCTGTTCTTGCCCTTCAGGGAGACTTTGCGGAACACGAAGCGATTTTTCACCGTTTGAATATTCCGACCTGCCAGTTGCGGCAAAAGAGCGACCTGAAACAGGATTTTGATGCACTTGTTCTGCCCGGAGGAGAAAGTACCGTGCAGGGAAAACTTCTCCGTGAGCTGGATATGTTTGACGAAATCCGTTCAAAAATTCAGGATGGCTTGCCGGTCATGGCGACCTGTGCCGGAACGATTCTGCTTGCCCGTCAGATTCTGGATGACCCGACTGTTCATCTGGGTACGATGGGAATATCTGTCCGCCGCAATGCTTACGGCAGACAATTGAGCAGTTTCCACACCGTGGGAACCTTTGCCGGAATCCAAGATGTACCGATGAGTTTTATCAGAGCGCCGCAAATTGAATTCTGCGTTCCGGGCGTTGAAGTTCTTTCGGAACACAACGGCAGGATCACCGCCGTCAGGCAGGAAAATCAGCTTGCAATGACATTCCATCCCGAACTTGGAAACGATTGCCGGATTGCGGAATACTTCATAAAAGAAATGCTTTGAATTTCATCCGCATCCGCCCAACCGTTGCAGAAACCGGCACGGTCAAGTTATCAGATACACATGCAAAAGTGTATGTTGCTGAAAAATTTAAAAAAATTAGGCAAAACTAACTTGACATTTTTATTTCCGCATGATAAATTATACACGAAACAGAGCAATGGGGCAAAAAATCTATTCAAATACAACTCTATGTTTCTGTCTTTTTTTACACCAAAAGTTAGTCAAGACTAATTAATTATTCAAACACCAGGAGGGAAAATGAGAAAAGAATGTTGTTGCAATCATTGCAATTCTGCCGGAACGTCTCTGGCAGAGTTGCCCATTGGCGCAAAGGCGACCATTGTCGGCATTTTGCCGAAGTCGCGCGGACGGAAAAAACTGGCTGACGTGGGAATCGTTCCCGGAACGGAATTGCTTATTGAGGCACACGCGCCATTCGGCGGATTAATCCGGGTAAAAGTTATGGAAACAAGCATGGCTCTGCACAAAGATGAAGCCGCCTGTATCATGATTGAAAAAGCGGAGGGCAGCAATGAATAAAAAATTCCGTATTGCACTTGCCGGCAATCCCAACTGCGGCAAAACCTGTATCTTCAATGCCCTGACCGGAGCAAGACAGCACGTCGGCAACTATCCCGGAGTAACCGTGGAAAGCAAATCCGGTTCTTTTCAGCTTAATGATATGGAAATTGAATTGATCGACCTGCCGGGAGTTTATTCTCTTTCCAGTTCCTCGCCTGAAGAAGCGGTTGTTTTTGAAGAACTGACAAAAAAAGACATTGATCTGATTGTGAACGTGGTTGACTCCACCATTTTGCAGCGCAGTCTTTATCTTACAACGCAGCTTGCCGAACTTCATATTCCGATGCTTCTGGCATTCAACATGAGCGACGATGCCCGCAAAAAAGGGTTGAAATTTGATATTCCGAAACTTGAAACATATTTCGGTTCCCCCATCGTCCAAACTGTCGGCAACACCTCCCGCGGCGTACAATCCCTCAAAGAAAAAATGATTGATACATTGGCAAAGTTGGATGATCACGGTATGCCGATGCTTTCTTACGGTGCTGATTTTGACGATGCGATCAATGCAGTCGCTGAAAAAATAGATGCTTTAAATATTGAAGAATACAGCCATATTCCCTCCCGCTTCTTCGCCATTAAATTGTTGGAAAAAGATTCCAGCGCCATGAAAATAGAATCCATGAAGCCGGTTTGGGAAGAGGTTGATGTGCAGATCCTGCATCTTAAAAACAAGCATGCGATCGTTGCGGATACCTTTATGGCAGACCGCCGTTATGCAATGCTTTCCGGAGCTTGTCGCAATGCAATATCTTTCAGTCAGGAAAAACGCCGGGAAATTTCCGATCAGATTGACAAAATCGTTACCAATAAGTTTTTGGGATTTCCGCTGTTTCTGGCAATTATGTATGCTACGTTCTGGTTCACCTTTATCTGTGCCGACCCGCTGATGGGATATATTGAAGATTTCTTCGGCTGGTTCGGTGGAGTTGTCGGCAATATTTGGAATCCTGAAACGCTGCCCTTTCTCCGCAGTATGGTTATTGATGGAATCATCGCCGGTGTGGGCGGCGTGATTGTGTTTCTCCCCAACATTCTCTTTCTCTTCTTTGCAATCGCCATTCTGGAGGAATCCGGTTACATGTCAAGAGCCGCCTTTATCATGGATGGCATTATGCGTAAATTCGGACTTCAGGGTAAATCCTTTGTGCCGCTGGTTTTCGGATTCGGTTGTACCGTTCCGGCAATCATGGCAACAAGAACCATTGAGTCAGAACGGGACAGAAAAATCACTATCATGGTTCTGCCTTTCATGAGCTGCGGTGCAAGACTGCCGATTTACGCCCTCATCATTCCGGCATTTTTTGCCAAACAGTATCAGGCATTTACCATGTGGGTGATCTACATCATCGGCGTTCTGGTGGCTCTGATTGCCGCACGGATCATGAAATCAACGCTTTTTAAAGGTGATGGCGAAGTCTATCTGATGGAACTGCCGCCCTACCGGATGCCCAGTTTCAAAAGTTTGATGCTTCATATGTGGGATCGCGGCAGGATGTATCTGCAGAAAGCAGGTACGATCATTCTTCTGACCAGCATTGTCCTTTATATCTGCAATACCTATCCTGAGAAAAAAGAGTTTTCTGTTGATTACGACAAAAAAATCACGGAAGTACAAAAAGCCGGCGGCAATACCGCTGCTCTTGAAAATGCTCAACTTTCGGAAAAACTGGAATACACTATTTCCGGCAGAATCGGGAAAACTCTTGAACCGTTCTTTGCCCCCATCGGTTTTGACTGGAAAATCACAACTGCAACCATCGGAGCATTGGCTGCCAAAGAGGTGTTCGTCGCCCAGATGGGTATTCTGTACGCCGAGGGTGAAGCAGATGAAGAATCAGAAGGTCTGCGTCAGCAGCTGGTAAAAAATTACACGCCGCTGCAGGCATTCTGCATCATGCTCTTCTGTTTGCTCTCAATCCCATGTCTGGCGACACTGGCAATCATAAAACGCGAATTGAACTCCTGGAAAATGGCCTTTGTTGAAGCCGGAGCATTGTTTGCTCTTGCTTATGTTGCCACCCTGATCGTCTATCAGTTGGGAACAGTATTGCAAATCGGAACAAAACTGCTTTAATAAAACAGTCTCCTTTAACACGGCGGTTTATAAGTATTTCAGCAGCCGCTTATAAACCGCCAATCTTTTATAACAAACAGATAAAAAGGATAAAATGAATAGTATTACACAACACGAGGATGATGAAGAAAAGGCAAAGGCAAGATTGCTGGCATCATTTG
>SUVX01000104.1 GCA_015061725.1 Lentisphaerota bacterium | reverse complement strand
GCAGACAAGAAGCAAAAATGAAAAAATAGATTTGCAGAGAAAACAGGAAATGGATCAATATCAGCATGATAAGTATTTTGATTTTGCTGAAATCGGAGGATTTAACTTATCACGCTCCGGAGATTTGGAACAACTTCAACGAAAATGTGCCGCACAACGGCAGAGTATGTCCCATCACATTGTGAAAAATATTGGATTCAACAAACAGGAACAGTCCAACGGGGAAACGGCAATCGAATTTTTTATAAACAGTATCGGAGAAGAAAGTTTGTATTTACTGGATGAGCCGGAAAACAGCTTATCCGCAGAGAAACAACTTGAGCTTGCTAGTTTTATCGCAAATTCAGCAAGAGGAGAACACAATCAATTCATCATTGCTACTCATTCTCCATTATTGTTGGCATTGCCGGGGGCAAAGATCTATGATCTTGATCAGCGGCCTGTAAAAACTGCACCCTGGTACGAACTTGAAAATCCCCGGATCTATTATGCGTTTTTCAAACAGTATGAACACTGTTTTAAAATCAAAGAGCAGTAAATCATCATAAAACGGAAAAAACATGAACGTAAAAAAAGAACACCGTCCCCCTGAAATACAGCAGAAAATAGAAAAATATTGAAAGAATTGGATGACTGTACAAAAAAAATCACCAACGCAACAGAGCACCTCCGAGTGTTGGCTGCAAAGGATTCCGAACAGAATTTTATTGCAAAGTATCTGCAGAATGGCGATGATGATATTATTGTATAAAGCCTTGAAAATCGTCCTGAAAGTCTGTATCGGACTTTCACCGACGAGTCGATGCGCATGCCGCGCATACAAAGAAAACAGAGCTGACCATTTACAGTCAACTCTGTTTGAATAACAACAAGTGTTGTTCGGCTTTACACCGTCAGGCTTACTCAGCCTTTTCAGCAGCCGGAGCAGCTTCAACCAGCATCAGGATGCAGGTTTCAGCGGCGTCGCCGCGACGTTTACCCAGCTTGAAAATGCGGGTGTAACCGCCGTTGCGATCAGCGTAAACGGGAGCGATTTCGTCAAAAAGGGTCTTGACCGCTTCTTTGTTGCGAAGACGGGCAAAAGCCAGACGACGATGATGGATCTCACCCTTTTTACCGAGCGTGATCAAACGCTCTGCGAAACTTGCCGCAGCTTTGGCCTTGACAATAGTGGTTTCGATCCGGCCATGCTCAAAGAGACTGCTGACCATGTTAGCCAGCATGGCTCTGCGATGGGCACCGGAACGACCGATTTTAAAAGTATCTACACGATGACGCATGATTACTTGGTCTCCTCACCTTCGGCTCTGATTCTGGCAGCCTCGGCATCGAGAGCAGCCATCAGACGGTCACTGAGATTCATACCCAGTTCCAAACCGTGTTTTTCAATTTTCTCTTTGATTTCATCCAGCGATTTCTTACCGAAGTTGCGGTACTTGAGCATCCGGCTTTCGGTTTTGGTACAAAGTTCGCTGATCAACTTGATATTGGCACCATTCAGACAGTTCATTGCACGGACGGAGAGATCAAGAATCTCAACGCTCTGAGAGAGCAGTCTGAACAGTTTGGTTTCTTCCTCGTTGAGAACAACCTCTTCATCGGCAACCTGAGCACCGAGGAAAGGCTGCAGATGGTCACGAAGAATCTTTGCAGCTTCTTCAAGTGCGCTGCGCGGAGAAATACGACCGTCAGTCCATATTTCAAGTTCCAGTCCGTCCATCTCAGTTTCTTCACCGACACGGGCGGCACCGACCTGATAATTGACACGGGTCACAGGACTGTGCAGTCTGTCAACCGGAATAGTTCCGATGGTACGGGGGGCGGTATTCTTTTCAGCGGGAATATAGCCCTTGCCGGAACAAACTTCAATCTCAGCGCGGAACGGGACAGCTTTATCAAGAGTGCAGATAAGCTGATCCGGATTCAGCACTTCAACAGTGCTGTCACAAACAATGTGTCCGGCAGTCACAGGACCCGCCTGATCACAACGGATCTCAAGGGTACGGGTACCTTCAACATGCATATTCAGCTTGACGCACTTGAGGTTCAATACGATCTCAGTGATGTCTTCGACAACGTTTTCAAGAGAATCGAACTCATGCTTCACTCCGTCAATACGGACTGAAGAAATCGCAGCTCCTTCAAGAGAGGAGAGCAGAACCCTGCGCAGAGAATTACCCAAAGTATGACCGAATCCGCGCTGGAACGGCTGGGCAATGAACTTCGCGTAGGTATCCGTCATGGTCGCTTCATCTGCAACGATTGACTTAGGCATCGGAAACCCATTTGCTGAACTCATATTTTTATCCTCCAAAATTTTTTTGTGCCTTATACTTAAGGCACTTTAAAACCATCAATTATGCCGCAAAAGCCACTTTCCGGAACAACTCCGGAAAAAGTGCCGACTCCTCAAACAGAAGTCAGACACGACGGCGTTTCGGAGGACGGCAACCGTTGTGCGGAACGGGAGTGATGTCTTTAATGACTCTGACTTCCATACCGGTCGCGGCAATACCACGGACAGCAGACTCACGTCCGGCGCCGGGTCCCTTGATCCGAACTTCAACTTCTTTCATACCGAGCAGCTGGGCTTTCTTGGCGGCATCGCCGGCGATCACCTGAGCAGCATAAGCAGTACTCTTGCGGGAACCTTTAAAACCGTTCTTTCCGCCGGTGGACCAGCAGATCACATTGCCGTGCAAATCGGTAAAAGTAACCTTAGTATTGTTGAAAGTAGCAAGAACATAAGCGATTCCGCTGGGAATATAGCGACCGCTTTTTCCGCGTTTTGCCGGAGCAGCAGCGGGTGCAGCTGCGGTTTCTGCCGCTTCTGCTGCAACTTCTTTTATAACTTCATCAGCCATGATTTAATCTCTTTCCAGACTTAGTTTAGTAAAAAGCCTTGTTTCCCAACACTGGGATTAACCTTTGGCAGCCAGTTTACGCTGTGTCCTGTCACGGATAGCTCCGATCGTCACCTTCTTGCCCTTGCGGGTACGTGCATTGGTCTTGGTACGCTGTCCACGGCAGGGAAGATTGCGGCGATGGCGGATGCCACGATAAGAATTAATCTGCTGCAGACGACGGATGTCAGCTGCAACACTGCGGCGGAGATCACCTTCAACAAGGAGATCATCCTGAAGGATCTTGGTGATCTTGGAGATCTGATCCGGTGTAAGATCATTTGCTTTGATGTTACGGTCAATACCGGCCTTTTCAAGAATCCAGACAGACTTGGTCGGACCGACTCCGTAGATGTAACGCAACGCATATTCAATACGTTTGTTACCAGGGATGTCAACGCCAATAAGACGAGCCATAATCGTTTTTCCTAATACTTAAGTTTAATTATTTAAATTTAAAAACCTTGTTCTTGCCGCCGGTCATCCCTGACGCTGTTTATGACGGGCATCACGGGAGCAAATAACCCGGATGATTCCGTTGCGCTTGATGATCTGGCAGAATTCACACCTGCGCTTAACCGAAGCTCTAACTTTCATATTCTTTCGAACCTCTTTTTTATTTTGTCGACAAATACAAGCCGAGCATCATGTTCCCTTCCCCCTCAGAGAAACAGAACAAGATACTTCTCAAACTAAGCTTGATATCCTGACACCCTGACGCACCGTGAGCGGTGGAATTTGCGATACGATACGACAAAATGCCACAATCATTACAATTGTTTCAACTAATATACTATTGCGGACCTTCTTTTTCAAGTAAAAAAAATAAAATTTTCTGATTTTTTCAAATATCCCGTCTCCTGTGTTGAAAAAAACGAACAATGGTGCTAATTTATTTGACGGAATGTATTGTAATAGTGCTTTTGAGGTATGTCCTCCGGAGCATAAAGTAACTTTTAAGGTATATTATGGGTGGTTTTTTCGGTGTCGCTTCGGCAAACGACTGCGTTTGCGATCTTTTTTACGGAACAGATTATCATTCTCATTTGGGAACCCGGCGCGGCGGGTTGGCGGTCTCTGACGGGACCGGCAGATTTCACCGGAGGATCCACGACATCACCAACGCACAGTTCAGATCAAAATTCGATGATGATATCATCAAGTTCCGCGGAAAAACCGGCATCGGTGTCATCAGCGACGGCGAAGATCAGCCCCTGGTTATTTCCAGCAGTTTCGGCAATTTTGCCATCACGACAGTCGGCAGGATCAACAATATCAAAGAAATCGCCGATCAGGCGTTCAATTCCGGTCACTCTCATCTTTCAGAGTCCAGCGACGGCGAACTGAACCCCACAGAAATCGTCGCAATGCTGATCTGCCGCAAAGACACCATCGTGGAAGGATTGAAATATGCTCAGGAAGTCATCAAGGGTTCATGCTCCATACTCCTGCTCATAGGCGACACCATTTATGCTGCCCGGGACAAATACGGCAGAACCCCCATCCTGCTCGGCAAAAAACAGGGTGCCTACGCCGTTTCAATGGAAAGCACCGCCTTCCCCAACCTTGACTATCATCTGGAATACGAACTGGGTCCGGGAGAAATCCTTGAAATCAATGCCCGCGAAGTCACCTGCCGCAAAGAACCGGGCAACACCATGAAAATCTGCAGTTTCTTCTGGGTTTATTACGGTTACCCCTCCAGCGATTACGAAGGAGTCAATACCGAAAGCGCCCGTTACCGCAACGGCGCTTCTATGGCAGAAGACGACAAAGACATGTTAAAAGAAATCGACTCCATCTGCGGTATTCCCGACTCGGGAATCGCCCATGCCATCGGTTACTCCAACGCTTCCGGAAAACCCTACCACCGTTCTTTCGTCAAGTACACCCCGACATGGCCCCGGAGTTTCATGCCCCAGAATCAATCTCTCCGTGACCTGGTCGCAAAAATGAAACTGATTCCGGTCAAAGAACAGATCAACGGCAAGCGTCTGCTTTTCTGCGACGACTCCATTGTACGCGGAACCCAGATGAAGGATACCGTTTTCCGTCTGCAGGATGTGGGAGTCAAAGCTGTTCACATGCGCTCAGCCTGCCCTCCCCTGCTTTTCGGCTGCAAATTTCTCAATTTCTCGCGTTCGCGCAGTCAACTTGATCTGGCGGCACGCAGAGCGATTGCAAAAATTGAAAACACCCGTGAACTGACCGACGAAATGATTGAAAAATACCTGGAACACGGTTCTCCCGCCTATAACCAGATGGTTGAAGAAATGCGCAAAGCCATGCACCTGACGTCACTGCGTTTTCAAAGCCTTGAAAAACTGGTGGCGGCAATCGGTATTCCGCGCGAAAAACTCTGCACCTATTGCTGGAACGGCAGAGACGTGGAGGAATAAGTCATGGAAAGCGGCAAGTGGATCAGCGAAGTGGCCAATGGCTACGGTACAACGCTTGAAATAACAGAACACCTGTTCAGCAAAAAAAGCGCGTTCCAGCAGATTGATATTTACCAGACCCGCAAGCTGGGTAAATTGCTGATGCTTGACGGCATCATCCAATTGACAAGCTTTGACGAATTTGCCTATCATGAAATGATGGCGCACCTGCCGTTTTACACCCACCCCTGCCCTGAAAAAATTCTGGTCATAGGTGGAGGCGACGGCGGCGTCTTGCGGGAACTTGCCAAGCATCCGGAACTCAAAGAACTGCACATCTGCGAAATTGATGCAGACGTCATTGCCGCCTGCCGTCAATTCCTGCCGGAAACAGCTTGCGGATTCGACGATCCCCGGGTTGCGATCCACATCGGGGACGGCAGTAAATTTGTCAGAGAACACAAAAACGAATTTGACATCATCATTGTTGATTCAACCGATCCGGGCGGTCCCGGAGAACCCCTTTTCGGAGAAGAATTTTACCTTGACTTAAAAGCTGCCCTCCGTCCCGGCGGCGTAATCGCCTCACAGTCGGAGTCACCGTATCTTCTTCCGGACATCGTTTTGCGGCTTAATACCCTCACAAACAAACTTTTCAAATTTGCCGACTATGCCATCATGCAGGTTCCGACCTATCCAACCGGACAAATCGGCATGTGTATAGCCTCAGACGCCCGCGATGTTCATCCTCAGGCATCAGAAGTTCCGGAAGAACTTCAGAAAACATTGCGCTACTACAGTCCCCTCGCCCGCTGCGGCTCATTCGGACACCCGCATTTTGTAAGTGAACTGTTAAAAAAAGCCAAACAGTAAAAATCAATCTGCGGATTGATTTTTACTGTATTTTCTCCTGAACGCCAACGGACTTTCTCCACTGGCGTTTTTAAAAAAGCGCGAAAACGCATATACACTCCGGAATCCGGCAGCCTCCGCAATTTCTGATATTGAAAGAGATGAATGCAGCAGGTAATTCATGGCGACCTGATACCGGACAGAACGCTTAACATCCCGTGGCGGATACCCCAGATTATCATGGATCAAATCACTCAAATGCCCCGGCGTGATTCCCATTTTACGCGCAAGATCCTGCATGGAAAGATTGAGATTCGCCGGATCAATAATCAACTGCAAGGCACGCTGAACCCTTTTGTCCGCAACCGGTTCAGACAAACGACTCTTTATTTTACCACAGAGTCTGTTGAGCAGGAGGGCCAAATGCAGCCCCAATTCATTTTGAAGCAGTTCGGCCGGCTCCCGGATAATTTCCTCATAAATCGTCACCATTTTTTGAATAAGCGGCACAAAAGATTCATCACATTGCAGAATTCCGGAAAATAACTGCCGGATAAACTCCGGTTCAGAAGTCAGAAAACGAATCAACAGATATTGAACTTTTTCCGTTCCGCGCAAACGGACGTGCGGCTGCCTCGGCAACACCCCCAAGGCTTCATTCGTTTCAAGAAAATGCGGAACGCCATCAACTTCAATACATCCGCGCCCTTCCAGACAAAGATAAAGACAGTAAAAATCATGAACAGCAGCATGACCATGCGTACTGCCGCTTGTCTCATCCCGCAGCCACAAACGGATAGAGTCAACAGGAGCAAAAACAGTCTTCACATCCGGCATTGAAGTTTTCTCAACATTCTGCCAAATCGCACTGTCAAAAACAATATTCATTTTACCCTGCTTATCAAATATTTTTTACTTTTACGTTGACTTTAATATACTTTCGGTGTATAGTATTTTCAAACAGAAAGCCTATTACAAATCAGGAGAAAACAACAGACCATGAAAAAAATCGCACTGTTATTGACCTTATCAGCGGCCTTGTATCTCTGCGCCGGAGAAAGCTACAGTTTCCATCTGATTTCAGATTTGCATCTGGGACCGGCAGACACTTACCACCCCACCCGCTTCAAAGGCAACAGACAACGCGCGGACCTGTCAACTCCGGCATTGAAAAACATGCTGAGCAGAATCTGTAAAAACACCCCCGACACAAAGTTTGTCATCCAGTTGGGAGACTTGATTGAAGGCAATACAAAGGGAACTGCGGAACACCGCAAACAAATCCGTTCAGCCCTCGACCTTTTAAAAGAAAGCTGCCCCTGCCCCGTCTATCACACGATGGGCAACCACGAACCATTCGGACTCGGCGCCGCTGAAGCATTAAAAGCAGAACTGCTTCCTGAAATTGCCAAGACCATCAACAAAAAACAGATAAATTTTGTCAATTACAGTTTTTTTCACGGAGATGATTTGTTTATCTTCTCAGATTACCGCCGTCCGGCAAAAGGTTCACAATTTATAACAGACACTCTCAAAGCACTGAAGAAAAAGCCCCGCTATGTATTTATTGCCTGCCACATTCCGGTAACCTTTTTAACCCGGACTGAATTGGCAGATACCCTTGCTCAATACAACGCCGTCGTCATGAGCGGGCACATCCACTGGAACACCTTGCTTCATTACACAAAAAACGGCAAAACGATGACTCAGATTACAGTCACAACGCAACTGCCGGCGAAAAATCCGGCGAAACAACGTATCAGAATTTCGACAACAGAAAAAAAAGTATTCAGAGATTTCATCGAAAAGCAGGCAAAAAAGCATAAGAAAAAAAATTACATGGAGTATTATACAAAAGAGTGGGAACCGTACATAACATCATTCACAACCTATCGAGGAAGCGGAGTTACAACCGTTCATGTCTCCGACAACGGAATTATTCTGGAACGGAACGGATCTGATCCGGCAGGAAAACCGATTGTAATAACAATCTTGAAAAAATAAGGCAAAACAAACAATGAAAATCTACAAACATCTTTTTCTGGCAGTTGCGGCAGTAAGTTTCTTTCAACTTTCAGCAAGGACAATTTACGTCACCCGCCACGCTCAGGTGGGCACCGTCATCAAAGAAATCAAAGAAACAAAAATCACAGAAGATCTGGGCGTTATTCAGGCACAAAAACTGGCAAACCACCTGGTCAACAAGCTCAAATTCAACGGAGACATTTACGCTTCCCCCTTTTACCGGACAACAGAAACAGCAATTTACACAGCGAAACTTCTGAATAAAAAAGTAATTCTTGATCCCGGACTCCAGGAACTTGCAACCAGTGCCAAGCCCGCCCCTCCGGGGATGAAATTATCGCAGATCAAGTCATATTTCGGAGATATCACGGTTCCCGGGAAACGTTATAAAGACGGCTGGAGACTTTGCAAAGAAACCCTCCCGATGCGCCGGCAGCGTGTTGCCAAAGCCCTTGATGCGATCCTGGCAGAAACCCGTGGAGACGTTTTACTTGTCACCCACGGAGCGGGAGTAGGTGATCTTGATCGTGCATTAAAGGCTCGTGCCAACAATAAAGAAGTAAAAAAATTGAAAGGTACGGCATGGAATTGCGCGCTTTACATTTTCGAATTAAACGATAAGGGGGAAGTTATTTCCGGCAAATACACGACAGAGTTTTTGGATGACATGGAATTGACCAATAATTTCCGCAGTCCCAAGATTGAGCGTCCGACGGACAAGCGTTACATGACCAAAGCGCAGGACAAAGCAGACAGAGCCAAACGAAATGCCAAAAACAGAGCTCAAAAAAAGATTAAGTAACCTCATTTCGCTCCGAAATTGCAGAAAAAACGTGAATTGTAAGATAGTGTGTCATAAGTCAAATGAAGTTTGAGAAATTTTCAAAAAATTTTCATCAAACGCTCTGTTATGGATGACCATTGAGCGCAGCATCAGCAACATTTTCCGCATA
>SUVX01000103.1 GCA_015061725.1 Lentisphaerota bacterium | reverse complement strand
ACTTGAAGAATACATTTGCTATTTTAACAATGAAAGGATATCTTTGACATTAAACGGTATGAGTCCTGTAGAATACAGAACTCATTTTTCAGTCATTTAACCGTCCAAGTTTTTGGGGTCACATCAACTCCACCAGATTGGTACGGTACGCCCCCTGCCATTCAGAAGGAGAAACAATTCCGTCAAGGTTGGGTTTGGATATATGGGGAATATTCACTTCCTGAGCCGTTAATCCGAAGCAGACGCAGGAGATCAGAGCAAAAGTCCACTTTTTCATCATTTCCGCCTTTAAAAAATTCATCAATCAAGTCCCATACGCCATTTGCAAGTCATTTTTTTGCCGGTAACGGATGACTCCAATTCAGCACCTTTGGCATAGAGAGCCTGAGAAGCTTCTTCACTTGCCTTGTTCATACCGCTGGCAGTTGCAGCAACGTGTCCGTCAGCGTAAAGCACATTGACCGCGCCTTCATGCCGGGGCCAGAGAACGGTCGTCTTTTTGCCGTATGCCGGCCAGAGAAAGGCTCCGCCGGTTTTACGGTCGCTGTCGGCGCTGTCTGCGATGACAATCAGTTTTTCAGGTTCTTCAACGGCAGCGGAGGTATAAGGCTTGGCATCCTGATAACCGTGACCGCGTCGCGCACCGCCGACCCAGATGGCATTGTAGCCGTAACCGGGTTTGTTCCACATCCAGGAATAGGGGTTTTCGCAGGCTTTGGGGGAACTCCATCTTTCCGGAAGATAAACGGGCATTTCCGGACAGTTGAGTTTTGCAGGCGCAAGATAGTTGCCCAGTTTGGGACAAGCCAGAAGCGTTGCCCAGTTGGGTGGACAGTAGCCTTTGTTTTTAACTTTACGCTGGGGAATCATAAAATATTCATCATTATCTGCGCGATAGGCTTCAACAGCTTTGCCGATTGCCATCAAATTGGCTGTGCATTGAACTGCTTTCGGAGATTTCAATTCAAATGCTGCCCGGAGCAGAAAAGTACCGATTGAAACGCAGATGAGAATAAGCACCAGTTCAAGGAGAGTGAACCGACAGATCCGGAGAGATGATTTTTTCATATGAAAAACCCCTTTTTTACTGTTCTTTTAAATGAACTTTTGGCATATAATAGCACAACTTTCAGGCAAAGTCAATACAGCTTTCTCTTTTTTCGGAAAAATATTCACTTGTGCCTTGTAAAACTAAATGCAACTCTTAAAAAGATATTTATTGGGTTTAATCTGAGAGTTACAGCAAGCTCCGACGAGTTGGAAGACCCATTCCCGCAGGTTTGCGCCCTATGCATAACTCTACGCTTCCGGCATACGCAATTTTACAGAAAATTCGTTACATTGCTTTCGGCATCAAGAGATATTTTACAAATAACCGGCATAATTGATTTGACTTTTAAATTGTTAAATGTTATATTTGTTTTGCACAAAAAAGGAGTATCCGATGGCTTTTCTCAAATTTTCATGGCGTGTTATCAGAGCGTTACTGATTATCGTTGCGTCTTTGATTTGCATGACTGCTGCCAGTTTCATTTGGCCATTGCTGCTCCTTTTAATGTGGCTGCTGCCGCAATCTTCCGGAAGACTCTGGCGTTATGCCGGAACGATCAAGGTCTGGTAAGAAACTCTCTGCCCAGCTGATCCACCCGGTCTGCGATCTTTTTTTCGATCTCAGATGGTACCGGATAACTGATTTTTTCCGTACTTTCACTGGTATTAATTAGTGTCATTCTATATATCTCATTGGCAAACAAATTGTTACACATAAATTATTCTTGTTATAAATTTTTGTTTGACAACTTGGATTACGGATGATATACTACTTGCAGCGTTGATGTAAGAAACAAAGTGAGAAGAACGTTTATGTTTCAAGTAACGACAAAAGAGAATAATTAAATTGTAAATTCTTTATGGATAGTTTTTTATATAGAATGGCACCAATTAAAAGTAGAATAACCTCACAGAAATTCCAGATTTCACCCTCAAAAAAATACGCCGCTTTTTTTGAAAAGAGGAGGGGGTTCGGGGGAGGGGAAAAACTTTTTTTCTCGTGAAAAAAAGTTTTTCCCCTCCCCCGACTCCCACCGCTTTCAAAAAGCTTACGCTTTTTTGAGGGGGAGACCGAAGAAGTCGATGGCGTTGTTGCGGCAGATTTTCTTCCAAACTTCGTCGGGGAGGGCGCCGGAGTTATGGAGTTCATCAAACCACAGTTTGATATTGAAGTTTGCTTCGGTGGTGCTGTTGCAGCAGTCCGTACCGAAGAAGAGTCTGTCCTGAAATTCAACAAAGAATTTGACGGCAAACTCTTCATTTCCTCTTAAAATCCAGTAGGCGTCGGAGAGTTCTCCGTAGAGGTTGGGAAATTCGCGCAGGAGTTCAATGGCAACGCCTTCGGTGGTGATTTTGAAATTTCTTTTTCCGGGAGAGCCGTGCTGAAGACCGTCACTGCCGAAGACCGGTTTGCAGAGGGCGGGGCGGCGTCTCTCAGTGATTTCAGCCCAGAAAACCGGACCGTGGGCGATAAATTTCAGATTCGGGAAACGCTGGAGTGTGTGTTCCAAGCCGGGCAGTCCGGGGGCGTCGCACAGACCGAAGTCGGCGTTGGGACGGTCGGTGCCGTCGGTGGTGACGGGCAGACCGACTTTTTCGGCACAGCGGAAAAGGTTCTGAACGCGGTCATCCATGAACTCCATATTGGGCATGATTTCGCCGACACCTTTGCAGCCCAAGTCCTTGTAATACTGCAAAACCGTATCCAGCGGCGCGTCGGAGCGGTTGATCAGCGCGCGCGGGTCAACGTTGCAGAAGGGAAAAAAGCGGTCGGGATGATTCTCAACCATTTCAAGAATATCCTCATTCGCCTGGGGCAGATAGATATCGGAGTTGACCACAGGCAGCAGGGCACCCATTTCAATTCCGTAACGGTCATAACGTTCAAGAATCTCTTTGGGGGAGCAGAATTGCGTTACAAACGGTATCGGTTTGCGGTAAGCGTGGGCATGGGCATCAACGTATTTCATTTTTTTGATCCTTATTTTAAGGGTTTAAAAACAGTTTTCATCAGCGGGGAAAGTGCCTTCGCGGACATCGCGGGCGTAAGAGGCAAGGGCATCGGTGATGAGTTTTCCTGCTTCGGCGTAACGACGGCTGTGTTTTGGGGTGAATCCGTCAAACATGCCGATAATATCGTGAAAAACCTGAACCTGTCCGTCACACTCCGGACCCGAACCGATACCGATGGTGGGGATGGCAATGCTGTCAGTGATCATTTTGGCGGCATCGCGGGAGACACATTCAAGAACGATACCAAAGGCTCCGGCTTCTTCAAAGGCTTTGGCATCAGCCAGAAGACGTTGGGCATCGTCGCCTCTGCCGGTAACTTTATAACCGCCGACAGCCTGAATGCGCTGGGGCAGAAGTCCGATATGGGGGAGAACCGGAATACCCGCTTCGACCAGACGGGAGATCAGGGGAGCGTATTCAGCACCGCCCTCAAATTTGACGGCATCGGCACCGGATTCTTTCATGGCGCGTCCGGCATTTTCGATGGCTTTTTCAAGACTTACCTGATAACTCATGAAGGGCATATCAAAGACGATAAAGGCATCAGGCGCACCACGGCGGACGGCTTTGCAATGATGGATCATCTCATCCATGGTGGCAGGCAGGGTATTCTGATAACCCAGAACGGTCATGGCAAGAGAATCTCCGACAAGCAGAAAATCAATACCGGCACGGGCGGCGGCGGCGGCTCCGGGGGCATCATACGCGGTGACCATGACCAGTTTTTCTCCGGCAGCACAGCGTTTGGCAAGCGTGGAAACTGTAACTTTTTTACCCATAATAAAAAACTCCGTTAAACAAAAAAGACTATTTCTGACAGCGGTAAACAAAAGCAGGGGGCAGATTGCGCCAGATGATATGACTGCTTTCAACCTTGCTGAATAAATTTTCAAGCCGCCGCCGGAATCTGATTCCCGCAGGGAGCATAACGCCCTGAATATAGGCAAAGGTGGCAAATTTTCCGCCCGGCGGCAGGGCTTCGATCACGGCACCGAGAATTTCATCCTGAAGTTTTTCCGGAAAAATCGCCCACGGCAGTCCTGAAATGATGATATCCGTATGAGGACAACCGTTTTCATTGAGGATTTCAGGCAGATTTGAGGCACAGCCGCAACTGACGGAGGCGCGGGGGAAACGCTCACGGATATTTTCAGCCATCTCTTTATCCAGCTCAACAGCGATAAATTTGGAATTTTCAGCCAGACGGGGAATGATTTCGCAGGTGATTGCACCGGTCCCGGGACCGAGTTCCACAACTGTTCCGGCATTTTCCATACCGATATGGCGGGTCATTTCAACGGCAAGGGCACGGCTTGAAGCACAGAATGCACCCACTTTTCCGGGATTTGAGAGAAACTTTGTAAAGAGTGAACTCATTTTATTTTCCGTCTCCCTGTGCTGCTTTTTTCTTTCCGGGGTAATACCGGGCGCTGAGGGTCACGCCCCGGTATTCATATACCGTGCCGGGACAACCCTTGAAACACCGTCCGGTACGGTAGATGTAAATCACATCTTTGCGGTCTTTATTTCTCAGATAGCGGATAAAATCCTTTGGTGAAATTGTCACGCGGCGGCGGTTTTCTTTTTCGGCTCTCATGTCGGCATAATCCATTTCTCCGGGGGAGTTGAGTGTCTGGATATCCGTAGTCTTGAAAACCCACGCGGCGGCGTGCATGAAAGAGGGACCGGTCACAATATGCACATCGGGTTCCGCCATACAGAACTGTTCTTTCATTTCTTTGAGTTCAAAAACAGGCATTTTGTTCGGTTTGATCTGAGGCTGGATAAAGAAGGGAACAAAAAGTGCCGGCAGCAGAAATTGCAAAAGAAAGAAAAACATTCTCTGACGGATATTTTTCTTTTCGCTCAATAACAGCAGCATACCGCCTGCGGCACAACTTGCGCCGATGGCAAGAATGCCGGGAGCCATGGCTTCAAGGCGGGGATTTTCTGCAAAATAAAACTTCAACACATATCCCGCAGGTACCGCCAGAATTCCGGCAACGCCGAAGAACCAGCCGCAGCAGTTGAAAAGGAGATTCAGATTCTTTTCACTTTTCTCATAACCGCGCAGGGCAGTTACAACAAATCCAGCAATCAGAATGGCGATTCCGGGGAAACAGGGCAGAATATAAGTCGGCAGTTTGCCGCCGGAACAGGAAAAGAGAATCAGCGGCAGAACAGCAGAGCAGAACGCAAAACGGTAAAGTGCCTGAGGATACATCTGTTTGAGGATATTTTTTAAATTTCCGATTCCGGAAACAAGCAGCAGACCGGCGGGGAATGCGCCGCCGACAAAGAAAGGCAGAAGAAAATACCAGGGTTCCCGGTGCTGCCCGACGCCGCCGTCTGTGAAACGCTCAATATGTTCAACTTCAATGAAGTAACGCCAGAAATCACCGTCGGCACGATGCACACACCATGCCCAGGGCAGAACAGTCAGCACCATGAAAATCACCGGCAGATAAGGCATGATGACAAATTCTTTCCACTTTTTCTGCCAGATGAGATATCCCATTGTTGCCAATCCGGGCGCAACCAATGCGGGGACGCCCTTGACCATAAAGCCGAGTCCGCAGAAAACGCCGCACAGTATCAGCATAAGAACTTTGGATAACTTTGAACGCCCTTCCTGCAAATACGCAAAGGCGCAGAACAACGCCCCTGTACTGAAAAGAGTCATCGGCGCATCAAGAACGGCAAACACACCCAGTCCGTAAACCATGGCACACCCGAGATAAACCAAACTGCCGAGAACGGCAGAACGCTTGTCCCTGAAACTGACAAAAATCATCAGTCCGACCAGCAGAGCCGTTAAGCCCGTTGAAAGAGCTGAAGAAAGACGGATGGCAAAGTTATTGTATCCGAAAAGATAAAAGTTGACCGCCGTCAGCCAGTAACCGAGGGCGGGTTTTTCAAAATAGGGCTGAGCAAACATCTGCGGCGCGGCAAAGTTGCCGCTTTCAAGCATTTCATACGGAATCTGGGCATAACGGAATTCATCAGGTGTCACCAGAGGGCGGACGCCCAGCGGAATCAAATACGCAGCGGCAAAACACAAGAGGAGCAGAAAAGTCTTTTTCATTTGAGGTAATCTCCGTAAATAACTGCTGTCATTTCCCCGGAACGGATCGTTGTCCGCCGGGCGGGAAGTTCAGATAAAATTTTTCCTGAACGGGTGAATATGATGATTTGTCCGCCTTTTTTGCGGGCGGAAGAGATGATTTTTTTGAGTTTATCCGCAGGAATGGCGGAAGAAAGTTTTTCTGCCGTGACTTTGCCGGAAACTGCTGTTTCAGGAAAACAGAGTTCAACCTTGCTCCGCAGAACCCATGCCGCAGCAGAATATGTATCAAAATCGGCAAAAATCCGCGCTTCCGGCAGAACCCGGGGACGGACCGCCTGACGGATGAACGTTGTCTGATCAAACTTGCGCTGAATCTTAAACGGTATCAGATAGGTGAGAGAGACCGCAAGAACAGCCGTTCCGACACAGAAATACAGAAATTTGCGTTCCGGGAAACAGTTTTTTTCTTTTGCCGCCATATTGTACCACAAAAGCAGCAATCCTGAAATCATCAGCGGGGGAATGGCGTAATTTTGAGAAAAAAGTTTCCACTTTCCGGGAATTGCAGGCAGAAAATGCCAGACGGCAAAAAGAACCGTTGCCGCGCCGAGAAGCACACAAAAAACACGCAGTGATTTTTCTGCGGCAGAAAGATTGTTTTCTGTATCAAGCAGACCGCTTGTAAGGAGCAGAACGAAAAAGGGAAAAATCGGCAGGGCAAGAGCAATACTGTCATTTCCTGCAAAGACAAATAAAATGGCGGTGACAAGAAAACTCAACAGGGCAAAATGCCGCAGTTCGTTTTGATAGAAGAACGCCTTGCCTTTTTTACGGATAACGGCAATCACAGCAGGCAGAAAGAGCAGAACAGGAAAAGTTCCCGCAACAGCATAAAGCAGATTGATTCCCGACAGAACAGGCACACATGAAAAACGCAGTTTAAAATAAAATATGCCGCAGAGTACGGGCAGAGCCGCCGCCGCACAGGCGGGGAAGAATCCGGCAAGACAGGTGCGGTAATCCTTTTTTGATAAACCGTAAAGCACAAAAATCACCCCTGCCGTCAGGGGAACGATCCAGCCGTTGAACAGAAATCCCGTACCTGCAAGCAGACCGCCTGCAAGAAGACAGAGCCAACATTTTTTATTGTAATAAAGGAAACCCGCCAATACCGCTGAAACGGTGAAAAAAGCATAAAGCGGCGCAGGAATCCCCCAGCCGGAGGAAACAAAAACCAGTCCTGAACACAAATAAAGCATTGCCGAAACAACGGCAAACTTTTTATTTTCCGCTTTAAGACAGAAAAGATAAATGACTCCCGCTGTCAAAAGCGTGAACAAGGCTGAGGGAAAACGGACGGAAAAGGCACTTTCTCCGAAAACTTTTAATGCGCCCGCCGTTGCCCAGTGCGCCGGAGACGAATTGCGGAAATCCCCCGATTGCAGCATTTCACGGGCGGTCAGAGCAAAACTCACCTCATCCGGTGCATAGAGCGGACGGCTCCAGATGCCTCCGAGACAGAGCAGCACAACGGCAAAGCATATCCCCAAGGTCAATTTACGGCTTTTGAGATCAGTCATTGTTTTTCCTTTGCTAAAATCACAAGTTGCTATTAATATAGCACACTTTTTCTGCAACTGCAATCATTGAGCGATTTTGCGGCAGACTTTACGCGCCCGTTCAATAATTTCCTCTTCTCCCGGGACATGGCGGTTCTGCATGAGAACTCTGCCGCCGCAGATAACTGTATCTATCACACTGCTGTCGGCAGAGTAAACCATATTGGCAATCAGGTTGTAGTCTCCGACCATCTGCGGATTGTTCAAGTCAACCAGAACGGCATCAGCGAGTTTTCCTTCGGCAATGACACCGGCATCTATGCCGAAAGCCTCGGCACCGCAGCGGGTTGCAAGGTCAAAAATAAGAGAATCTTTGCCTGCTTCGGGATCGTCGGCAGTCTGTTTGGCAAGCAGGGCGGCAAACTTCATTTCTTCAAGCATTGAAAGATTGTTGTTGCTGGAGCAGCCGTCCGTGCCGATGGTGACACGGCAGCCGCCGTTGACCGCCGCCGTCAGATTGAACGAACCGCTGCAAAGTTTCATGTTTGAAACCGGCATATGGGCAATTACACTTTTGCGTGCGGCAATGAGGAAGATATCTTCAGCAGAAAGATGGGTACAGTGGGCAAGCAGGGTCTTTTCTGTCAATAATCCCAGATGATCCAGCCAGGCGATCGGTGTCATATTGTGATTGGCAAGACACTCTTCAACTTCACGGCGGGTTTCTGAAGCGTGAATATGAATCATCAAATTGCGTTCACGGGAAATTTGTGCCACTTCACGCAAAACTTTTTCACTCACGGTATAGACCGCGTGCGGCGCACAGGATAAAGAAAGTTCTTCAGGAAAATTCTCAGCAGCTTTCAGCAGTTTATTGTTGCCCTCGCGGTTGCGTTCCAGCAGTTCTCCGTTGCCGTCGCAGATAAAAAGCATGCCGATCGAAGCGCGGACACCCATCTCAATAACGGCACGCACCGTATCACTCTGATGCCAGTACATATCCGCAAAGAAGACGGTGCCGCTTTTGATCATTTCAAGAATGGCAAGACGGGTGCCGTCATAGATGTCTTCTCCGGTCAACTTTGCTTCAGCGGGCCAGATGTAATCGTGAAGCCAGGTGAAAAGTTCCATATCATCAGCGTAACCGCGCAGAAGGGTCATCGCCGCATGATTGTGGGTGTTGTAAAAGGGCGGCAGAACGGCGAAACGTCCTTTGCCGTCAATGACCTGATATCCCGCCGTATCCTGACCGGGAGCGATCTTTGCAAAGCGTTTGCCTGAAATGGCAATGTCGGTCAAAGTGCCGTTCAAAATCACATTTTTAAGCATCAGCTGACTCATATTTCCCCCTTGAAACAATCTGTGACAACTTCTGTATCTGAAAAAGGATATTTCACGCCGTTGATCTCCTGATAATTCTCGTGTCCCTTGCCGGCAATAAGGACGATATCTCCGGGACCTGCCAGCTCAAAGGCACGGCGGATTGCCGCCTTGCGGTCGGATTGTACTTCAAAACAACTTTCGGGCGGTATTCCTGCAATGATATCACGGATGATTTCTTCAGGCTCCTCCGTCCTCGGATTGTCGCTTGTGACAATCAGATAATCTGCATTTTCCGCCGCCGCTTTTCCCATGCGGGGACGTTTGGTTTTATCCCGGTTGCCGCCTGCACCGAATACACAGAAAAGTCT
>SUVX01000102.1 GCA_015061725.1 Lentisphaerota bacterium | reverse complement strand
ATAGCATCACTTCAGCTATCAGTCAAGCAGCAGCTCTTCACCTTTGGCTCCGACGAGTTAAAATACCCATTCTCGCCAAAGGGAGCTGCTGCTATTTGATAACCGGGAATAATATACAGGGAACAGCGCGTTTTGATAAGGGAAACAAGTTTTTCAACCGCCTCTTTGCCGGGGTGAAGGACTGCGGGGCAGCCGCTGCCGAAACGGCATTCAACACTTTCAAGCAGTTCTTTGCGATCCTCTTCAGAAATTTTTGCGCCCCGGGCAATGAGATCTTCAAGAAGCGAACTGTAAATCCGGTGTTCTTTGAAGTTGCGAAAATAAGACCGGACGGCAGGAACAATACTTTTGTTGAGTTCCTCCTGACTTGCTCCGGGAAGAAGTGTTTCGATCTGCGCGAAGTTGGAACAGCGGCAGCACTCTGAAAGCGACTTGCTTGCATCGTAAAAATAATTGTCGCCGAACCGCATGGCAGCGTTGAGAAACAGCAGAACATCAGAATGCAGATTTTCGTCGTTCTCAATAATCAGATCGTCCAGTCTGTCGCCCGCATCATAAAGTTTTTGAGCCATATCAAAGTTTTTATCTCTGAGGGCATAGTAGAGTGCGGACTCAACACCGAAAGCGGAACCCCAACGGCAGATACGGGGATCGGCACCGGCAGCAAGCAGCTTTTCGACTTCGTCCCAGTTGCGGTCCAAGGCGGCCTTGACCAGTTTGGCACTGGCAAGAGCATCTCCGGTCAGATCTTCACGGATGACGTGAATGTTTTCTTCAAGTTCCATAATTTCCATTTCTTTGCTGATGAATTTTTCCATGGCAGCATCTCCTTTGTTTGTTTTATTATTTTGTTGATTTTATAATGTTTTATCCCGGAATCCGGGCACGACGAACCCCACAAAAAATTATAAAAATTTTTTGTGTAAAAAGAGTTTTTATTTAATTTTCAATCAGCCAAATTATTATCAAAATAACAAAAAGTAATGCAAAGTAAACAGAAAAAAGTGAAAAAATCATGAAAAAATTTTTCCCTGTACCATATATTTATGTAATAAATATATGGCTGTTTGCGGGCAGAAAAAATCAGCCGGAATCCTCCTGGACGCCGGCAGAAAAAAATCAGAAACTTTTATTGCAGCAAATCGGGATATTTCTCTCTCAACTGATCGCAAACAGGACAAATATCCGTGTATTCATCGGGATAAGGACAATTGTCAAAGAATTCCGCCCAATCCTCTAAAGAGAATTTTTCAGAAGCATTTTTGATGCGTTCATCAACCTCCGGGCTGATGCCGCCGACAGTTCCCCAGTTTGCCGGAGTAAATTCATCCCATTTATCACAATCGGTGCAAGCTTCTTCAAGCTGTTCCTTGTGGACCATGGAAATAATAAAAGCCCATTCGTCAGCACCCCAGTAAGGAACAACATCGCTTTTACCATTGAGTTTATCTCCGAAACGGGCGGTAAGTTTTCCCCACTCCACAGCATCAAAGCGTTTCCAGTCGATATCCTTTTCCATAGGAAGAAGTTCCTGCCACAGGAACGAACAGAGAAACTCCACCAGATAGTCATTCGGAAAATCCGCGACATTCTCTGCATATACCGGAGGCTGCCGCAAATACATCACCTCAAGAAGTTCTCTCATAATACCGTATTTTTCACTGAAAACATCAATCATTTTGTCAATTTGAACTTGACTGCACATAAGCACTCTCCTTTTTTTGCCTGGTTTTAAAGGATAACACGAAACATCATTCAATGCAAGCTAAAACTTAAAAAAAAGCCGCACCATCTGAAAGCCGTAACAGGCAAGAGCCAGCAGAACCAAAAGTACAATGCCCATCGGAGCAAGATACAGGCAAAAGTAAAAAAGCTCCATAAAAATTTCGCAAAGAACACTCATAATAAAACTCCTGCAATAAAAATGATTGATAAAAATGCCTGAACAACAACAGTTTTCTTAACCTGCTCAAACGTCTGACAGCACGCCGCCCAAAGTACGAGCGACAACACGATACCACCGATACCGCACGCGCCGCAGAAGATTTTGTTGGTGATCCCGAGAAAATGAAAACTGCAGTACATGGCAAAAAACATGGCGCCGCCCAGAGCGATGACCGCCGCAAATCCGAATAAAATATCATCTGCTCCGGATTCGGATGCTTTCTGTTTGCACTCGTTCTTATCATCCCCGGCAAAATCCTGCCAGCGTTTAAAACAAAATTCCGGACGCTGTTTTTTCATAAATACACCACCTCTCCTTCAAAATCTTTGAACATTTCATTGATTTCCGTGCGGGTATTGCAAATACTTTTGAGCCGCCGTTTCATTACAGCCGGAGCATATTCAGAAACATACAGTTCATTTCCCAAAATCACGGTATCACAATCAAAAAGATACTTCAATGTATCAGAAAAAAGTCTGCCGTCGGGAACGATTCCGAGAATATCCTTTGCATCATGAACCATGAAACAGAAGGGATCAACACTGTCATAACGGACAGGTATAAACGAAATCCCCAGCCCGAGTTTCAGAAAAAGTCTTCTTCCGAAAGATCCCAGCTGACCGGTTCTGACACCGTCGAGCTCCAGGTGCTGCGCACAACGGAAAGTTGTTATCAGCTGCACATTGTGTTTCCGGCAGAAGTGATTCACATTGCGGCTGCGATGGAAGTGTTCGCAAGTTACAATCATTGCAACAGGAGCTTTACCGTCAATAATGTAAGCCTGCTCCAGTTCATCAAGCGTTCCGCCGCCGTTGACAGCGACATTGCCGCTGTCAGTTTCCAATAGAATTCCGCGAAAAGAATTACAAGTCCACCTCATCAATCATTCTCCTTTTCTGTAAAAACATAAACTTTGTCAAAACGGACTGCTGCGGCGTAAAGGACTTTTTTATCAGTTCCTTTTTTAACGCAGAGCCAAACCTCTTTTCCGCATTTTCCCCGCAGGGACTCCGGAAGTTTTTTTCCGGGACGCAGAACGACTGCTTCCGCCCCGCAAACGGCGGCGCGTTCTTTAAGAAACGCAAGTGTGTATGTCATATTTTCCCTTTCAATAAAATTAATACAATGGGGGCGCGCGTTTTTTATAGTAACAGGCAAAATAAAAAAGTAAACTGATTTTTTAAATTTTTCTCTCAGAAGTAAAGTATCCCCCCGTCACAAAGACATATATAATAAGGTACAGGCGTGCGCGATATTAACAAAAATCAGCAAAAAGTAAACTGAAAAATTTTTCTTTTTTTGAGTTGACTTTTCGTATTATTCAGTTATTATATAAAATCAAAAAATTTTTAAAGATCAATTATCCGGGAGGAGTGTATGGATCAGAAATCAATTTATTTTCCCTTTGCAGCGTATGACCGTGAAATTCATGCCCGGGAAAGCAGCTTTGAAAACTATCAGATGTCCAACGGCTGTTATGACAACCGTGGAAAAGCGTGTGCAGTTCCTTACGAAACAGCAAAGCCGTATCTGAAACGCGCCATTGACTGGATGTGGTATCTGATGTGTTCTCCGGCAGAATACCACCGCTGTAATTTTTCAACATTCAGAGACCTTGAACTTTATTTTCTTCTGCGTGAAAGAGTTGAACTCTGCCATGTTGTGCCGTGGCGGAACATGGAGCAGGAATATAAAGATGCCCTTCTTGCCTGTCACCCGGAACTTGCGGAAAATCTTTCTCAATTGCAAACTCTTTCCGGAAACCACTGGCAGAAAATCCTGCAGCTTCATCCGCAGTATATCATTTATCTGCCGGAACAGAAACTTTCGGGAAACAACTGGCAGGTGATTCTTGAAGGACATCCTGAATTGGCACAGTATTGCGATTTTTCCCTGCTTGAAAAAGACAACTGGAACCAACTGCTGAAAGTGCAGATCAGTCTTCTGCCTTTCTGCCCGGAAAAGGTCTTGAAAGTATTGACGGACTCTTCTGAAAATGAACTGTTTATCATTCATCCGGAGCTCAAAAAAATATTTCGCTGAAAATATGATTTTTTCAAATTTTCATGCTTGAAAAATCTCAATTCCAAGAGTATTTTTTACCATTACAGAAAAATCATGAGAGAAAATAATTCCATCAATAAATAACAGGAGGGGAGACATGTCCGGAAAACTTATCATCGCACTTTTACTTCTTACAGGATTTTCCGCTTTTGCAAGTTTTGTTGATGACGGAAGATGGACAGATGTTCCCTATATTTCCGAAGAAAATTTTCAGCTGGCGATCGCCCGGAAATATTTTCCTGAGATCCGGGAGTATCTGCCCAAAGGTCTTTCGCGCAAAGACGCATGGACTTCTGATATCAGAAAAGTTGCACAGAAAAACGGACTCACAGCAGAACAGGTGGCTCCTCTGCTTGAATTTGTGCTGAAATACAGAAAGCCCGTCAAAGCTCCGCATCCTGAACTGCTTGAGTTTGAACTGTATGCCCGCGGCAAATACGAACTGTTTTGCAGGGAACACAAACAAATGCCTCAAAGTTGGCAGAAACTTCTGGCGCTGCCGCTTGAAAAACGGCTGTATACAACCATCCCGGTTCTGCGGGCATACGTCCGCTATCGTGACTTTCATGGCGGAAATCCGGCGGATTTTCTTCAACAAATGCTCCGTTGGAAAAAACAGGGGTGCAAGGACACACAGGGCTGTATTCTTGATTTGCTCAATGATGTTGGCAGAAATCCCCACGATTATGCCGAATGGCAACTTGCTTACAAAATGATTTTCAGAAAACAGTTTGTCAATCACTCCTCCCTGAAAAATAAATCTATGTCCCCTGCCGCTCTCAAAGATCTGAAAGATGCCCAAGACCAATTTTATACAATTGAAGCTGATATACGGCATTTGATTTATCTTGAATCCGTTGAAAATCTGCGGAAGCTGTGTCAGTCAGATCCTGCCATGCGTGATTTGATTGTTCTGACCGGACTTACCAACACAATGACCACCAACGCCCGGAAAGTCGCCTGGGAGTTTTACAAAGAGAGTGTCATCAATTATCCTGTCGCAGCCACCCGGTTGCCCTGGAAAGAAGGTGTCAAACTGCTGGAAAATCAACCGGAACACCGGGCGCTGAGAGATACATTGATCATCCAGAATACAACCGGACAAGAAAAAATTGATGCCATCGACAAATATATTGCAGACTATCTGAGCAAATCTGACTGTAAAAGCGAATTTTACGGCTTGTATGACCGTCAATACCTCAACGCCCTGGCGGGAGCTGAATTGTTCTATGCCGGAAAACCGCACGAGGCCGCCGAACGCTGGCTCAAAGGTTGTCATGCAGCAGATATCGCAGCAGTTGCAGAACAGGTGATGACTGTTGATGAACTTAAAAAATTCTGCGATAAACATTTCCCGACACCTGTTCTTCTGGAAGAAGGCGTTGATTTCCGTAATTATCAGGAACAAGATTACAATTTGCTGAAAAAACCTGAAGAACTTAATTTTCTTCTCCGCAATTTGCTGGCACGCAGACTTATGCGCGCAGGCCGCTTTGAGGAGGCACGCGCTTACTTCACCGGAGTCCATACAAGAAAACGCTCAGAAAAGTTTTTTGCATTGCAGAAAATCCTCAATTCTCCGTCAGTATCAAAATCAGAAAAGACGATTGCGATGCTGAATATGGCGGCACTGGTCCGTTTTGACGGCGACAGGCTTTTCGGAACTTATCTGGAACCGGACAATCTGATCTGCCGGAACCGCTATGCCTACACCTGGGGAAAAAAGCAGAAGTCTGTCAAACTCAACAAAGAAAAACTGCCCCGTTACAGTTACCGTTACAGAGCTGCCAAACTTTATGAAAAAGCGGCAGATATGACTTCTGACCGCAAAATAAAAGCTCTGGCATTGTGGACAGGTGGTTCCATGTTGAAAAATCTCTCTCCCCGCACAGCGGATTACTATTTTAAAAGATTGTATGCCGTCGCCCCTGAGATGACTGAAAAGAACTGGTTTCTTCCCCGTAAAAAATCCTCTTTTGAACAGCAGGCATTTTATCAGCGCAGACTTTTCGTCAATGGAAAACTTGAAGATTACGTTCCGCAGGAACCAATCGTTATTCCGGTAAAACTTTCTGTTGATAAAAACGACACAATGAAACTGCGGAAATTCGGTCTTACCATGCTTCCGGGTCCGCAAGGTTATCGGAGTGACTGGAAGTTTGCCCGGGGGGAATACGCTCTCAAAATTGCCGGAGATAAAGGCGATGCCATCGCCGATGTGACCAATTCTTTATTAAGCTGCGAACTTGAAAATTACGAAACAGCTCTCTGGTATCTGCGCCGCGCCGGAAAGAAAGCTCCGGAGTCCGGACTGGTCAAATTTGAAACAGGACGCGTTTACATTCTTCTCGGTCACTGGACAGAAGGGGTAAAACTTGTCAAACAAGTTGCCGACACCGAAAAAGACAAAATGGTACGGGGTAATGCGGCATTGTTTCTGGCACAGGTATATTATCAAGTGCTGAAAGATCCGCAGAAGGGAAAATATTATCTTGACCTCGTCCGTTCAACAGGACTGCCTCAGGCTCTCAATTTAAAAATTGTCACAGAGAAAAAATAAAGTTCAATGCGGCGCAGGCTTGACAAAAATGCGCAAATGTGTTAATTTAAGTGAATCAGCATATTTCAAATTTCGCGAAATTGTTTTTCGTGTTATCAAAAGAGGGATTTGAATGATTTTTTTGACCAAAAAAAACTCGGATAAAACGGTAAAAAAGGATGAATCGTCCGACATGATTGAAATTTGTGATGCCGAAGGAAAAGATATCATCCTCATTGATGAAAAAAACAACAGTACGGAAAATGCGGATATTTTCCCGTCTGAAGTTACGGTGGCACAAGAAGATACCACTGAAGTTCAGATCAAAGAGCCGGTACTTGAAACGCCTGCGGCATTTGATGGAGAAGCACTGCGCCGTGAGCTTGAAGAGGTTAAAAAAGAAATCCTTTCCTCCGTTGATAAAGACCGTATTATCGGCGAACTTCATAATGAACTCCTGGAGCACCGCCGGAATTTCAAGCAGGAAATCACGCTGCCGCTGATCAAAAGTATCATCCGTCTGGCAGACAATTTAACTGCATTGACAACGGTATACAGCCGGAAATTTGAAACTGTTGAAAACCTGCCGTCTGAAGCCGGAGATCTTTTAAATGAAGTAGCCTCTGCCAGAGACAATGTTCTGATTACCCTTGAAGAATTTGAATATGAGGAATTCCTCCCCGCCTGCGGCGAGGAGTTTTCTGCAAAAGAACATAAATGCGTCGGTAAACGTCCGGCAGAAAACGGAGAAGAAAAAAACACCATTGCCGAAGTCGTAAAAGCAGGTTTCAAAAATGAAAGTACCGGTAAAATCATCAGATATCCGGAAGTTATTATTTTTGCGTAAAATATTATTTAAAGATAAGAGGGAAATCGTATGAGTGCATTGGGTATTGACCTTGGAACAACCTATTCCTGTGTAGCTTATGTGGATGAATTCGGCAGACCTCAGGTGCTGCCCAATATTGAGGGTGACTCGACAACTCCGTCTGTCGTTTTTTTTGATGATTCAGAAGCAATTGTCGGACAACAGGCAAAAAACATGCGGGTCGCCGAACCGGACCAAACCATTGACCTTATCAAACGGCACATGACACTTGATGCAAGTTTTGAAAAGAAAAATAACTTTCCGCTGAATCTTGATCCGTCGGAAATATCTGCCAAGATCCTGGAAAAACTGGTTGCCGATGCGAATGCCGCACTGGAGAGAGAAGATAATCCTGTTAGAGATGTTGTCATTACCGTTCCCGCTTATTTCAGCAGCACAGCCAAAGCAAGAACCCGGCAGGCAGGTGAACTCGCCGGCCTGAATGTGCTGCAAATCATCAATGAACCGACCGCTGCCGCACTCTCTTACGGTTTGAACAATGCTCAGGAAGCGCAGAATATTCTGGTTTACGATCTGGGCGGCGGTACTTTTGATGTGACGATCCTCGAAGTCTGCCGCGGTGATTTCAGAGCACTCGGTACAAAAGGTGATCCGCTTCTGGGCGGCGCAGACTGGGATATGCGCCTGGCAAAACAGATTCTGGATAAATACAACCGGCAGTATAACACAAAATTTGTTCTGCCGGAAACACGCGAAGAACTTCTGAAAGCTTCTCCTGAAACTAAAAAAATGTATTATTCCCTGATGCACGAAGCTGAAAGAATCAAAAAAGCATTGACCGCTTCACGCAGAGGAACAACCTCCACAGCCTGGCTGTTCGAAGACGATGGACACTCTCTTGCCAGAACAGAAATCACCCGTGAAATGTTTGATTCCATAACAACGGATCTGCTCAGCAGAACAATCAGCATAACCCGTGCAGCTATTGCCAAGGCAGGCAACCCCCGGATCAATACCATCGTTATGGTAGGCGGTTCAACGTTCATGCCGCAGGTTGCTGACAGATTGAAAAAAGAATTTGCCGTACGGGTTGTTTCATATGAACCGGCATTCGCCGTTGCCAAAGGAGCGGCAGTTCTGGCGCATCTGCTCACCAATCCTGATAAAAAGATAAATATCAAAAATATGGGCCCAACAAAGGTTTCTGTACAGGATGTCTGCAGTAAAACCTATGGCATCGAAGTAAGGAATAATAGAGTTCTCAATCTCATTTATGCCAATACTCCGCTTCCGACAACGGTATCAGACAACTTACAAACAGCGAATGAAACGACCTTTGTTGACTTGCAAGTATATGAATCAGACTCTACGGCTCAAACGATTCTCAGAGATTTTGCGGAACCTGTTGGAAAGCTGGGAAAACTCTGTTTCGGAAAATCAGTTCCTCAGGGCTATCCGGTAAGGATATGTTTTACCATTGATAAGAATGGTATTTTGACTGTTACTGCCTGGTCCGAAGAAGGAGCGAGCATTGAGTTTAAAGTGCATATCACCGGAATCAAATCTGAAGATGAAATGAGAAGAGCCAAAAACTTTCTTGATAATATTAAAATCAACTGATTACGCACGGAAACAAAAAATAAAGTTGCTCCAAAATAATGAGAAATAAAGCTGAAAAGTGGAAGCACTGTTACGAAAGTATCGTCATCCACGGAAGTTTTGAAAATCCGGCAGTAAAGGCTGATTTTGAGAAACTCCTCAATTATTGGCAGACTTCCAGTGAAAAGATGCCCATGACAGAATGGGAAGCAATGGTAAAAAGCTGGGGCGATCTGGCAGGTAAGGTCAGCAAAGATGTAAATGACACTTGGAGAGATTTCTACATCATATTTGCCGACAATTGTGTTTACAACGGAAACAATGATAAATACATTGATCCGGATTTCATTGCCGCGTTGGAAGAGTTTTTTCCACCAAAGCCGGTTACGCCGCCGCCAAAGCCGGTTACGCCGCCGCCAAAGCCGGTTACGCCGCCGCCAAAGCCGGTTACGCCGCCGCCAAAGCCGG
>SUVX01000101.1 GCA_015061725.1 Lentisphaerota bacterium | reverse complement strand
AATAGAGGTGGGAATCGGGGGAGAGGGAAAACTTTTTTTCCCGTGAAAAAAAGTTTTCCCTCTCCCCCGACCCCCCTCTCTCTTTCAAAAAAAGCGGCGTATTTGTTGAGGGTCTAATTTACTGTTGAGAGTTATTTGCTGTTCCGCCGTCCCCCGCAGGGCTGACGGCGCAAGACCGAAGCCGACGTTTCGGCAAAAAAAGCGGCGTATTTTGGTTGGTTCCGTTGCAAACTGACAAAGCGGTTGCCTTTGCCGGGTATGATCCGGCGCTGACGCATAAGCGTTGTGCTGCCCCCATGCCTGATTCGGAAATCAGGCATGTTTACACCATCAGGCAACCACTGAAAATATACTCTCTTTTTTTGAAATGTCAAATTTACCGGTTCACTCCTGATGTACCCGTCGGCGCCGCCCTTTTTTTCAAATATTTTCCGTACCAATCCGTACTTATCCGTAAAAAAAACGAGGGCCGTTATTCACAACAGCCCCTTGGTTACGCCCGAATCTTGTTACTTGCGGAAGCGGCGCTGAGGTCCGGCACCCGGCATACGGCGGGGAGCAGCCTCTTTTTCAGCATTGAGCATCGCCTGAAGATTGGCGACAGTCTGTTCCTTTTGGAATGCCTCATAAGCAACTTTCCAGGCGGGATTGAAAGATAAACGCTGATTTGAAATCTGAAGTTTCAACTGCAATGCGGCAATCTCATTTTCAAGGGCGGCACATTCAGGAATACTTCCGGCTTTGGCGGCTTTTTTGCTTGAAGCGGCAAGTTTTTCAGCGTAAACCGCTTTAACGGCAAGATCAGAAACACACACGCCGTCAATTCGGATACGCCCCGTCTGACGGTACATGGCACTCTCGGCGAGCCAATAGTCGCGCTGTGCGGCATTCAGAGCCTTGGAACAGACTTTTTTCTGCTGTTTGCTCAAAAGTTCAACTCTTTTTTTGCTTAAATCAACAATCTTTTTCAGCGCATCAAAACGCGCCTTGCGGATTGCCATAAAGCGTTTTTTAAATTCTTCTTTGTTGAAATTGCCTTTGGGTGCTTCTCCGCGGGGACCTTTGCGGAATCCCATCTTTCCCTCCTGAGGTGCTTCAGAAGAAGAGGCAATGACAGTTACGTTGGCTTTCTGTTCAACAGGAACAAAGGTGTGGACTCCCATACTTATAAGTGCAGCTGCGGGAATGGCGATCAAAGCGGCAATCAGGGCGGTGCGGTTGTCTCCGGGATTGGAAATCATGATAAAGCGTCTCCTTCTTTTTTATTTCCGGGATTATCTTTCTGCCGGAATAACACCTGTTGTTCTCCGGCAAGTTACACTCCCTTAACGCACCGCCGCTGAAAAATATTTTACATCCTGACAAAAAAATCACTTCGCGGAATTCTGCGCTTTCTGCTTTTTGGCAGCTTCGTACGCCTCGTCGGAAATTTTAGCATATTTCTCTGCTGCGGCAGAATCTTTCGGCACCCCGCAGGCTCCCTGTCTGTAAAGATTTGCCATATTGCGGGCGGCGGTAGTCAAAAGCAGAAGATTGCTCTTTTCATTGTCTGCCGCTTCGCGGATAAGTTTGACTCCCAACGTCCAGTAGCCGAGCGTCAGATAAACATGTCCGAGTTCGTGTTTGACCAGATAGGACTTTGAATCATTTTTTACAGCACGGTGCAGAAACCACAACGCTCCTTCATAGTTTTGAAAGACGACATACTGAAGAATGGAATTCCACACATCCGCTTCGGCAAATCCCATTTCACCGGCAAGAAACAGAGCATACTGACACTGCGGCAGTTTTTCCGTATCGTCTTCATTCAAGATTTCATTGGCGGTATCTTTGCCGAACTGCAACAGTTTTTTGCCGTCTTTGCTGTCAACGGCAAGCGGAACGACTTTGATTTCAGGCTGAGGCGGTATGTGGGCGGTAATATCTCCGGCAACAAAATAACTGCGGACAGAAAATTCCTGAAGTGCGACAGGAGCTTTATGTTTTTTGATAAACCAGGTTCCGGCAGCAAGTTCAGGAGAAACTCTGATAAGTTTTTTGTAATAAACTTCAGCGGCTTTTGCATTCAGATATTTGATCAGATTTCCGGCGGTCCACAAACAATATCCTTTGAGTGTGCGGTCTCCGGTCATTTCAGCAGCTTTTGCGTAAAACTCCGCAGCACGGTAACGGTAACTGTAACGGGGAAGAGAAGGCTTATTGAGTTTGACAAACTTCTGTTTTGTTCCCCAGGTGCAGGGATATTCATTCTTGCAGATCAGATTATCCGGCTCAAGAAAAGTTCCGAAAAGTTTGTCTCCATGCTCGCGCAGCAGAGCGGCGGTATTCAGCACTGCGGCAAGTTTCTCCGCTGAAGTTGCGGTCTTTGAATTGATGATTTTCTGCTGATGAAAATATCTTTTTACATAAATTTTTGTGCGATGACCGGTAAAGTATTTTTCAGCCTCGGCAAAGCGTCCTGCACGCATCAGGCGCCGGGCAAGCAGATTCCGCATAAAAATATTCTGTTCATCTCTGTCTGCAAAGGTGGGATAAACCAGTTTGTTGTTCCGATCGCACTCAATGGAGTACACCTCCTGTTCGTCTTTAACCGGTACAGAATAGTGTTTATTACAAAAAGCAATCAACTGTTCAATGGACATAACCTGTTCGGCAACCATACCCAGATCTTCGGGAATTCCGCCTTTGATCCAGCGTTCAGCAGCTTCAAGCGGACGTCCGAGTTTAAACAGTTCGGCACCAGCCAGAGCATGAAGTTCCTCATGGGTGTTCAGCGCAACAGAAGTACCGGGCATATCCAGGGGCGTATAATCAGGATACGCTGCAATATATTTGTCGATAGCGGCAACTTTTGCCTCTCCGGACAATTTTTTGATTTTCAGAAGTTCAAGAAGCTGATGATGTTCCGGATAGGGAGCAAGAAGTTTTTGAGCCTCTTCAAAAGAAAGACGCAGAGCATAAACAGGATAATTGATTTTGCTTTCAGGAGCAAACTCTCTGGCAATATCGCAGAATTTCACCTGCCGGTTGGTCAACCCGATGGCAACGATTAAATCGCGCAGCACTTTGTCCTGCTGACAGAACCAACGGATACGTTCATTTGATTCATTCAGCAGAGCATACAGAAGATCCGGCATTGCGCTTCCGCTGTAAAATCTGTCCCCGCGGGAATATGCTCTGCACCAGATATCCATTTCATTGGTGTACCGCCAGGATTTCTCAGGATTATAATTGGTAAAATGCTTTCTGAAAAGCCGTTTGTAACAGTTTTTACTGCGCTCGCCATCGGTCCACCGGGGATCCCGGTCCGCCGCGGAAATAAGAGCATACAAACATCCTTGCGTATCCACACAACCCTGTTCAAGACTTTTTAAAATTGCTTTATAAGCCTCTTCTTCGTATGTTGTATCCGGGGTCCAGCTCCGGTACCGGGCAAAAGAATACAAAACAGGAACAGTTGTGTATTTACGCGCTTCAAGCGGAAGTTCCATCAATTTCTTCCAGCTTTGCGGCATTGTCACCATTTTATCCAGCTTCAGTTTCTGGAGCATTTCGGGTTTGGTTGCAACAATTGTATCACTTACTTTGGCAGCCTGCAGACGGATATCCCGGGCTCCTGCGGCATAAAGTTCAAACTCAAGCAGTTTGGGATGCGGTGTCTTTGCTGCGGGCGCTGTTACAGGATTGAGAACATATTCAATCAGAGCATCCAGAGCTTTCTTATCCACCTTCAGCCCTGAAGCGGCTTTCTGAATATCTTGAGTCCATGCAGCTTTGCGCGAAAGTCCCCGGGGAATTTTTCCGGCAAGTTCCGGATAGTGTTTACGGGCAATTTTTGTCAAGTGTGCGTCTACATTAACGTTGGGAAATCCGGTGTAATCTCCGTGATCGACCAATCCGGCAAATACGGAGTATCCGAGACAGACAAGAACGGCGGCGGTACATTTTCTGAGCATTTTCCTGATTCCTTTCCGGTGGTTGAAGTTGAGTGTGATATAATGTAAACTGTTTTTCAGAAAATGATAGTAAAAAAATGCTTTTTTTTAATTTTTTTGCTGTGTACTAAACGCTGCCCAATATTTTATATCCTGAAAATCACTTCAAGGTAACTTCAGTATCCGCAACAACACCCTGTTTTCCGGTCAGAAAAACCAGACGGACACCGACGACCTGCCGGTTTTTCACGGTAGGAGGAATGGCAAATTTTCCGTCAAATTTCCGTAAGGTTTCAGTGTTGGGCAGATAGACAAGATCCCTGCCGAGCAGACCGCTGTTCTTTGAGTAGTAAAACAGACCGCACCGGGTATCTTTGCCGCGGTATTTAAAAGACAGATACGCATGTTTTGCTCCATTCAGCGGCAGAACACTTGCATTGTAACACAACTTGTTTCCGGGCAGAGAAATGCCGTCGGAAACAACTTTGTAACGTCCATCTTTCCAAAGACGGCATTGATTATCTGTACCCGGACGGGTGGGCAGAACGAACTTTCTTTCTGCTGAAAAAACACACAGACAACTTAAAACAACAAAGACAGACAGAATTTTTTTTAAATTTTTCATAAAACGGTTTCTCCTGTAATAACTTTAAAGTTCTTTTTTTCTGCCGCTTACATCAGAAACACTCCCGGCAGGCTTCCGGAAGAGCCGATTGTGGAGTTGTTTTCCTCAATTCTGCGGCAAGATGAGCAAATGGCAGTTCTGACGGCATACAATTTTCACTTAGAGACAGTGCAGCGGCGATACCGGAAACTTCACCTGTTTTGGCAGCAACCGGGATGACCCGGGTCGCTTCCCAGGCGGAGCCGAGGGCAGAAATACACCTGCCGGCAACCAGCAGATTTTCAACATTATCCGGAAGCAGGGCGGGATAAGGTATCTCCCAGACTCTGCCGGCAGATCGCCAGTCTCCGGTTTTAATGACGGCAAGCGGCAGGGATTTACCCTCATCTTCTGAGGTCAGCGTATATCGTCCTGAAACAGCCCGGGTCCGCCGCAGAGGAACCTGATTCTGCAAAGTCACGGGATAGATATCCTTTTTCAAATGCCCGATTTTCTGCAGATCCCGGCGGTAACGCCGCCTGCCCTCAAGGGTGAAATCCGAAACAAGTTTTCCGGAAACAGGTTCCCCGGAGTAAACTTTTCCAAGAGGATCAGCCCGCATAACAGCACAGACACTTCCAGCAAGCAGAATCATGCCGCCTGAATATTCATCGCTGAAAGTTTCATTCTGCAACCGTGGAGGTCTGTGTTCAAGAGCCCACAACACCATGGCATTTTCTGAGTCACGGCAGGCGTTGCCGCAGGCAAATGCAATATCAGCATCACCGGTGGCATCAATAAAACACCGGGCGGCAATTCTGCCTTTACCGCTTTTGTTGAATACCTCAACAGATTTGAGAACACTGTTTTCAACGGTGCAGTCTGTAATAACAGTATCAAGCCAGACGGAAACTCCGGCATCTTCCAGAAGTTCATCCCAACCGAGAACAGCGGCTCCCGGAGAAAAATTAACCTGCAGTCTTCCGCCGTTTTCACGCCAGTTTGCGTCAATTTCACAGGGACCGTACTTATTGGCGGCAATCATCAGTTCTTCGGGAAGTCCGAAAAGCAGCTGCTCTCCCCGTCCGTCGCAAAGAGGCAGATAAACCAGGATCAATCCGCTTGCGGCAAGCCCGCCGGGCTGAAGGGTCTTTTCAATCAGAACAGTCCGGCAGCCCCGCCGGGCTGCGGCAATGGCAGCGGCAACTCCGGCAACTCCGCCTCCGCAGACGGCAACGTCAAAATCTTCCACAAACATCAACGGACTCCGGAAAACTTGACCTGCACACCGGAAAGTACAACCTGTTCCGGCTTTCCGGTACTCAACATGACAACAAAATTATCGCCTTTCTCAAGGGCGGGGAAAGCGGCGGAATACGATCCGTCTTTCCGCTTTTTCATCCATTTGTTTTTACCCGGTAAACGTTTTTCTCCGTTCCGTGGCAGCAGCGTTGCCAAAAGCGGTCTTGAAGAACGGCAGACAAGTTCGATTGCTTGTCCGCGCCGGTTGATGACAGGTTCAACGCAAATCAAAGCATCCTTTTTCCCCGTAAAACGGCAGGATACTTCATCTGTTTTTCCGGTAAAGCGGATAAAACCGTCAAGCATCCGCCAGGAGCCGACTTCGTTTTTGAACCTGCCTTCGGCAAAGGGCAGGACGACGGCTTTATCTGTATTACTGATAAACACATCCCCCATGACACCCGGTTCCAGACAATCCTGAGCAGAGGCGAAAAAGCGGTTCCAGCACAGACGGGCATCCGGATTTTTGCGGCGAAAATTTAATTTGAAACGGTCGATTTTATCGTTCCCGAAAAGTTTTTCAAGAGAAAACGCCGCGCGCCAGTGCCAATACTTCTTTTCTTCTATGAGTTTGAAGCAGGCACCGTAAACCTCTTCCGGCGGCACACCGGAAATATTGACGGCATCGTTGATAAGTTGAAGTTTCCATGCCATCGGTGTTTTCCAATCTATGCCGAATCCCAACTGGGCAACGGGCATCTGTCCGTCTTTTGAAAGATAAACTTCCATAAAGTTATCCCAACGGCCGCCGGATGTTTTGACGGAACGGCGATCAATCAACTCCATATAGAGGAACTTTTTATCCGCCGCCATTTTGAACGTAAAGGCGCCGGGATGGACTTCTCCGGTCATAAGTGAGTGACAGTCGCCCATGGGAACAGCCCGGTTCCAGTTGACTTTATCCGGATTTCCTCCGGCATCGGCAATGCGGGGAATGACCACACTCTTGCCGGGAGTTTTCTGATTCTTAAGCCGCATCCGGTGTTCTTCGACACCCTTGACCGCCTGATCCCAGAATGCACGGCGCAGAAGTTTCAATCTCTGCTTCACAAGCGGAGAGGCTTTTCGTTCCGCTTCATTAAAGAGTTTTATCAGCTTTTTCATGCGTTTTTCTGTTCCGATCGCCCAATTGCGTTCGGCTGTGAGCATACCGCTGCCCAGGGAATTCAAACGCTGCTTTTCGGCGGCACCTTGGGGACCGAACATGTCCGCAGGGTAATTTTTCCAGTTGCAGTACGCTTGTTCGATCTCTCTGTAAAACGCCCGCATCTCGGCGGCGGACTCCATGTAATACTTATCAAAATATTCGTCAATAACCTTTTCGGTATCCAAACCGGGATTGTAAAACGTCATACAGGCGATGTAGGCTTCAAGGGTATTTTGTTCAAGTTCCACTTCAAGCATACAGCCGCGGATACCCTCATTTGCCATCTTTTTGATGATCCTGCCCGCCATGCGCGGATAGAGTCCGGGGAAATATTTATGTTTGTAGCGGGTCAGAGAATCCCAGGAGGGACCGAAAATATACAGCCAGACAGCCATATTTTTTCCGCCGAAGCGCTTGAGCCAGGCGTTGTAATGCTCATCATGCTGGATACGGTAAAAATCCGGATTCCACCAGGCATGGATCCCCAGCGGAATGGAAATACCGACGTTATCGGGAAAATCAACATCTTTCGGAAAAGGTGCGCGATCCTGATATGCACCGCCGCGGATATTGATGCGCGGATCGATTTTTGCAACCTCTCTTGCAACATCGGCGATAAACTGCCACTGGATACTCTTTCCCTCCGCGATCCGCTTACGGCACTTGGCACAGCGGCACAGGCTGGTTGCATCCATGTGAGAGATGGTATCGTAAAAGGCGCGTCCTTCAAGACGCGGAGAATAAGGACGCGGAAGCCCGATGATTTTTTCATTGTTGAATTTGCGTCTTGCCATGTTGGCAAAATACTTGACCGGTCCCGGATCAGAGAAACAGATTCCCGGAGGCAGATTTACATCTTCGGGATACTCTCTCCGCACATATTTATCCACCGGCGCCATCACACCGTCATAGCCTTGGGCAAAAAATTCAGGACGGCGTTCCTTGAAAATCGCCCGCAATGCTGGATCACGCTTCGCCGGCGCATAATATTCGTAATAGATGGGATAGATATTGTGCTGATCTCCCGGACTGTACTCAAAAGTACGCCATCTGAAATGGTGCAGCGCCATTTCGCGTGTTGAACAATTGTAGAATTTCGGCATGGAGTAACGGTTGGGCATCGGTGAAAGCCGGCGGTATTCTATCGTTTTGGATTCAATCAGACTTCTGCCGGTTTTAACGACAAGATCACGTTTTTTATCATACACCGTTCCATATTTTCCCGGTGCATACCAGCGGACACCGCAGAACTGCTCAAGAAAATCATACGCTGCAAAAAGCGTTCCTGTCGAACCATAGGGAAAAGTTTTGCGTTTATTGTAATCAACTTTTGAATAACTTGGTGCATCGTAGCCGTAAATCCTGATTTTCCCCGGCTTTACGTCAACAACGGTAAACTCTTTTTTAAACGGTTCAACTTCTGCCCCCAATTCAATGACCGTTTTGAATTTTCCTGTGGCTTTTGCAGTTACAGGCAATTCAACACCGGTCATAAGTCTGATGTGATAATTAAGTTCAAACGCCGCCATCTGCGCCGAAGCAGTCGCCTTTGACGGCAGAATGATTTCCGCCAGGGGCTTTCCATCACGAACCAACTCAACTTTCCCTGCAAGAAGAGTTCCGGCAAGAACCAACAAAATCTGTATCAAAAATTTTTTCATTTCTTTTTTACTCCATCCGTATCGTAGCCGCCCCAGATTTGAAGCGTCACATAAGCCGGAAAATAATATTTAAAAGGTTTTTCCAATGTACTTAAATTAAAATCCCCTCTCAGTTGTCCATGATAAAGTTTGGTATGTCCGTCGAGCATCAGAACGTTGAAATCCCCGCCGTGGATCGTCCGGATCGTCTGAACCGTTGCCGCGATTACCGCACTGGCGGCATCCGCAAAAAGCATGATTTCAGAGTGGTTGCGGAAACTTGAAAGATTGCGGGGTTTGACTTTCCAATCATGCACAACATGTTTGTTCACGCCGTAGGTATAATAAAATCGGGTTCCCCACGATCCCTTATAGGTTTCTGTGTACAAAGGATTTTCGTCTTTAGGACAAACTGAAAACAGTGTTTTGGCCGTCGGTTTCATCACCTCTGAAAATTTTGTCAGGGCATACACGCTATGCGCTGAACTTGTCAAACGCAGCGGCGGAAAAGTTTCATCGCTTCCGCCGAGATACAGATGTGCAGCAGTGCCGACCTGCTTCAAATTATTCTGACAGCCGCTTAATTTTGCACGGTCCCGTGCCTTTGCCAACGCCGGCATCAGCATTGCCGCCAGTATCGCGATAATTGCGATAACAACCAGCAGCTCTATGAGAGTAAAGTGGCTGGATGCGAGGGGAAAAGACAACTTTTTTTCACGGGAAAAAGCCGAACGTCGGCACCGAAGTTTTCTTTTCCTATTCCCGTTCTCCTCCATAGCCTTGGCGCAGGAGGACTTTTCTTTCAAAAAAAGCGGGGTATTTTGTTGTTGGG
>SUVX01000020.1 GCA_015061725.1 Lentisphaerota bacterium | reverse complement strand
TCATACTTGCAAAGCAAGTGCTTCATGTTTGCCGCAGGCAAACGCTTCATGCAGCAACGCTGCGCTTCACACGGCGGAGCCGTGCTTCATTCGATCAGCGTTCACGCTGATCGAGCTATTGGTCGTCATCGCCATTATCGCCATTCTGGCAGCGATGCTCATGCCCGCCTTACAGAAAGCAAGACAGCAGGGACAATTGGCTAATTGCGTTTCAAACCTCAAACAGCAGGGGACCGGTATCGGCATGTATGCCAATGACCACGACGATTACTTCCCCCGTCCGGCAGCTCCTACCGGTGATCCCAGAGCGTATCAGCTGCTGGTAGAAGGCAAATACATCGGTCTTGAACTTCTTGACTGCAAAGCTGATAACACCCGTACATTCGGTAAAGACATCAAGGCTGTGGACTGGATGAAAAAAGGCGATAAGGGCTATAACCGCAGCTATATTATTGAACAATCCTGCGGACAGCAGATCAACGGTACAAGCATGTTCAGCGCGGTACGCCTGCCTACCTACAAATGGCGCAGTATGCTGATTATGGTTTATGAAGGCGACCCTGCGATCCCCAAATCCAACGGTTCCAATGCCTGGGGCAACGGTGCTGAAGTTTTTCTCGGTCTGCACATGGATCCCTTTGACTCCAGATATCCGTCAATCAAAGATTCTTACCAGTGGCATTCTTTGAGAAAGCCCGCACTGATCGGTGATTATCACGTTGAAATCCTCAAAATGTCCTGGGATAAAACCCAGAATGAAGGACAATTCCGCTGGGTGGACAAAAACAGTATCCACGTCCGCTTCTCTACCCACGAACGTCTGCAGTGGAAAAAATAATCACCCCTCACTCCACGGAAATCAAAATGAAAAAAGAGTTGACTGTACTGTTTCTGCTGTGCGGCATGGTTGTTTCTGCCGCAGTTCCGCAATACCTTGTCGTGGGAGATACTCCCGGCAAACTGGAAAAACGTGCCGAAAGCGAACTGCAGCTTTTCTGGCAGAAGATCTACGGCAGAAAACTTCAGAAAATTTCTGAAAGCCAAAGCCGCAGCAAATCCGTCATCTATCTCGGCAGAACAGATTTTGCAAAAAAACACAAGGTCGATTTTTCAAAACTGGACGAAGAAGAGTGGTTTCTTGAAACAGTCGGCGACGACTTGATCATCGCAGGCGGCAGACCCGCCGGAACACTCTACGGTGTCTATGAAGTATTGGAAAGACTCGGCGTTGAATTTCTCTCTTTTGATGAAACGCTGATTCCCGTTCCCGGTAAAGATTTCCCGAAATTCAACGAAAAACGCAAGCCCGCTTTTGTCGGACGCGTGATTTATGACGGATTGGTGGGTATTCTGCAGCGCTCCAAATACAAAACCTCTCAATGGGCAACGCCTGAAGTTATCAACAACTACAACCTCTGGCTGCTCCGCCGCAGAATCAACGGCGCAACAGAAAAGAACATCTGGCCTCTGTATGTGGGCAGAATCTACAATTTAAGCTGCTGGCCCCAGTGGCATACCATGTCCCATTACGTCAATCCCTCCCTTTTTGACAAACATCCTGAATATTTTGCCATGGACAGGCTGGGAAAACGGCATAAGCCCCGTTCATTCACCATGCGCGGAGATATTTGCATGAGTCATCCGGATGTCCGTAAAATCGCCCTGGATTCTCTCCGGGAAATGATCAAAAAAGACCGTGCCAAACGCGGTCCGGAAGAATGGTCGATTGTCTACGATGTCACCCGTCTGGATGACACGCCCGATTTCTGTCAGTGCAAAAACTGCCGTGCCATCTCAAATTACGACGGTTCCGACACCGGACTTTATGTTGATTTTGCCAATTATCTTGCAAAAAATATCGCAAAAGAGTATCCGGACATCATCATCCGTATCCAGGCGCACAACGACAAGGGACGCAAACTGCCCGATAAAATCATCCCCGAAAAAAATATTCTGTTCCGTCTTTTTGACAATTTCGGAAAAAATGACCCGTTCCGTCCCATTGAAAAAGTAAAATCCCCCGAAGTCCTTGATTATTTCAACACCTGGACAAAGTTCGGAACAAGTCACGTCAAAATGTGCTGGGACTACTGGAATCTCGGCGGTCCCTACTTCAAGCCTCCGCGCGTTGAAAGTGTCTTTGATGCCATTCAACCTGACATGAAGTTTTATTTGAAACACGGTATCAATGCCCTCTTTATTGAAGCGAGCATAGATGCTTACAAGCCGCAGAACTTTATGATGCTCAACTATTTTGTTGCGGGAAAACTCTTTGTTGATCCCGACCGCGACACGGAGAAACTGGCGCAGACGTTCATACGTCACTATTACGGAAAAGAAGCGTCCCCCGTACTTTACAAGTATTTCAAACTTATCCGTGAAGGCGTTGCCAAAGATCCGCAGAAACCCTCTTCAAGCAAAGTTGCCGACTGGCAGCATGCCACGCCGGAATTCATGTTTGCCCTCTACAAAGATTTCAAAGCAGCTGCTGCCAAGACAAAAGAACCGCGTTTCAAACAGCGTATCAACTCGGAGTTGATCACGCCCATCTGGTCAATTCTTGTCCGCTGGCACAACTACGAGAAAAAGTTTGCCGCCGCCGGAATCACCCGCCGACAGCTGGTTGATGAATGTAAAAAATACGTTTATGCTCATATCCGCCGCTTTGACTGCGAACAGCCGCAAAAAGGAGATAAAATGTTTGCAGAAGAGTTCAAAGTCGTTGAATTTGCTCCCGTCCTGCCGGAGAAATTGAAAAATATATCCGCCCACGATATCCGCGTTGCGACCTTTTCAAACTTCAACGCCGATCCGAGTGTTTACAGTTATGTCGTCAAAGATCCCGACTCAAAACAGGGAACGGCGGTCAAATCCTGTTATCCGGATTCCCGTTGGCACGGTCTCAACAAAATCATTCCCGGCAAGCATAGATTCCGCACCACCGGATTCTACATGTCCAGCGCCGGAAACAAAACCGGTATTGTCCTGAAAAAAGTGCCGCAGGATGAAAAATATCACTGGTACAAACTTCCCGGAAAAATCGTTCTGGATACAAAATCCAATTTCTGGGGACACGCCTGGGGTATCAATGCACGCACAAACTACTGGTACACTTTAACTTACGGCGACCCCAAAGACAACACATGGGAGCAGATCTGGTTTTCCGCCAAATTCACAGGTCCGGCTTATGTCCCCGGTTCGAAAAAAGAAAATGCCGTCTTCGTTGACATGGTCATCGCCCTGCGCCGGGCGGATCTCCCCGCCCCGGGGGAAGCGACAAATCCGTAAAAAGATTTGCAATAGAAAAAGGTTGATTCAAGTCAAATCATCCCTTTCTCAATTCCTCCGGAAACAACGCATTCTGAAAACGGAAAAGTCCGTATTTCTGCCTTCCGACCGTGACAATTTGACTTTTATTGTGTTTTTAATGCAAAAATTTGCTGTATTGACTTGCAAAAACAGCGTTTTCATATTATTGTAATAAGGATTGTATATGAATACTCAATTTTAAGGAGTCAGGTCAGAAAATGGGCTTTATAGATCTGTCAAAAGTATTTTCAACTTATATCGGTATCGACTTGGGAACCGCCAATACGCTGGTCTATGTCAAAGACCAGGGAATTGTTCTTGCAGAACCCTCAGTGGTCGCCGTCAAAACCAAAGTTGAACCTCAGAAAATCATCGCCGTCGGCGGAGAAGCCAAAGACATGCTCGGTAAAACGCCGGGCAATATCCAGGCGATCCGTCCGATGAAAGACGGCGTTATTGCCAACTTTGAAATCACCGAAGCCATGCTGCGGTATTTCATCAAAAAAGCGCTGCGTACCGTTCCCTGGCACCGTCAGCTGCTGCACCCCAAAGTGCTCATCGCCGTTCCCACGGGAATTACCGAAGTGGAACACCGCGCCGTTGAAGACAGCGCCAAACGTTCCGGCGCCGGAGAAGTCGTTCTTGTTGATGAACCCATGGCTGCTGCCGTTGGTGTCGGTTTGCCCGTTTCCGAACCTATCGGCAACATGATCGTCGATATCGGCGGCGGCACGACCGAAGTTGCCGTGATCTCCCTTGCCGGTATCGTAAGTTCCATGAGTGAACGTACCGGCGGTGACGATTTTGACAAAACCATCATGAACCACATGCACCGTCTCCACGGTCTGCTCATCGGTGAACTCGCAGCTGAACGCATCAAAATCAAACTCGGCAGTGCTTATCCCGTCAAGGATGAAGAAACCATGGATGTCAACGGTCTTGACAGCACCAGCAAAATCCCCAGAACGGTCAGGATCTGTGCTTCAGAGATTCGCGGTGCGCTTCAGGAACCGGTGTCAAAAATCGTTGAGGCAGTAAAAGCCACACTTGACAAGTGTCCGCCCGACCTGGCTGCGGACTTGATCGACAGAGGTATCATGCTCGCAGGCGGCGGTGCCATGCTCGCCGGACTTGACAAACTTCTGTCAGAAAAAACCTCCCTGCCCGTCTTTATCGCAGAGAACCCCCTGGATGCCGTCGCCAAAGGAACCGGTGTCATGCTTCAGGGTGATAATATTTGGTTATAACAACAGGATACTATGAAAATCAAATTCTCAAAACTCCGTCCCGTTGAAATTACGGATCGCGAACTCTTTGACAGCAAACTTGCCATCATGGCGAGCCAGAGCTGCGAATGCAGTTTCCCCAATATCTTTATGTATCAGGAGCCTTACGGCATTGAATTTGTAGAAGTTGAAGGCCGTCTGGTCGTCTATGAAAGAATTGCCCGTGCCATCCACTACCCCATCGGCGAATGGACCGATCCGGCTCTGCTCAAAAAAATCAGTGATGCCTTTGTCAAAGAGGGGCTCACCGACGGCGGTATTTACGACGTCCCCGAGGAATTTCTTGACAAGCACCCCGACTGTGACCGATACTTTGAAATTGAGTACGATGAGGGCGCGATCGACTATCTCTTTTCCATTGAAAAAATCGCAACTTTCACCGGACCGAAACTGCGTAAGAAACACAATCTGGTCAAACAGTTTCAGGCGAACTGGCCCTATGCCGAAGTCCGCGCCATCACCAAAGAGGAGCTGCCCGTCGTGGCAAAACTGGCAACGGAACTGAACTCCCGCATGGTTCAGTGTCAGTTCCTTGATGAAGAGGCTCTTGCGCTTGACCGTGCATGGAAAAACTGGGAGGAACTTTCTCTCGGCGGTATCATTCTTTATGCCGAACCCGGTTATCCCGCAGGCTTTTCCGTCTACGGTCAGCTGCCCTCCGACACGGTGGATATCCACTTTGAAAAGGCGGATCACTCCGTCAAGGGCGCGTCTCAGACCCTGACGTGGCAGCTTGCCATCGCCCTGCGCGGAAAAGCCAAATTCATGAACCGCGAACAGGATCTCAACGAAGAAAATCTCCGGCACGCCAAACGGTCTCTTGACCCGGAACGGTTCTTCAAGCGGTACTTCCTGCGGGGCATTCCCGAAGCAAAATAAGTAAAAAAACAGAACTCCGGAACGATGAGCGTTTCCGGAGTTTTTCTAATATTAAAAACAAGGATTTCTGTTATGACTTTCCAAGATTACAGCAACGATGTTGTCAATAAACTTTCTCAGATAAAAATCGTTCCGGTCCTCGTTCTGAACGATCTGGATTCCGGACTTAAAATGTGTGAACTTCTGGCTGAATGCGGACTGCCCGCCGCCGAAATCACTTTCAGAACCACTGCCGCAGAATCCATCATCCGCGAAGCGGCAAAGCGTTTCCCCGAACTCTATCTGGGCGCAGGAACCATCCTCAATACCGCCGATCTCAAACGCGCCTTTGATGCCGGTGCAAAATTTGCCGTTGCCCCCGGATTCAATCCGACTGTGGTCAAAAGCGCCGTTGAAAACAACTTTGCCTTCGCCCCCGGCGTCTGCACCCCCTCTGAAATCGAACAGGCGATGGAACTCGGATGCAGATTCCTCAAATTCTTCCCTGCCGAAGCCGCAGGCGGCGTCCCCATGCTCAAATCCCTGATTGCCCCCTACAAACACATGGGCGTGCGTTTCATGCCCACGGGCGGTGTTTCAACCTCAAATGTTGAAAATTATCTTGCCATCAAAGAGGTCGTCGCCGTCGGCGGAACCTGGCTCGGAAAAGCCGATGCCATCGCTGCCGGAGATTGGGACGGTATCCGCAAAACCATTCTCGATGCCGTTGCCATCAAGAGCAAATTCTAAGTTCAGGGAAAAATCATCATGCTGAAATATCTTGATTCCAAAGATTGCACCTTTGATATTTTAAGTCTCGGAGAAATCATGCTCCGTCTGGATCCCGCCGACGGCAGGATCCATACCACCAGAACCTTCAACGTCTGGGAAGGCGGCGGCGAATACAACGTTGCACGCGGTATGCGCCGCTGTTTCGGACTCCGTGCCGCCGTGGTCACCGCCTTTGCCGACAACCCGGTCGGACGTCTGGTTGAAGACTTCATTCTTCAGGGCGGCGTGGACACCCGTTTCATCAAATGGGTTCCCTATGACGGCATCGGCAGAACCTGCCGCAACGGTCTCAACTTCGTTGAACGCGGATTCGGATGCCGGGGCGCAAAAAGCTGCAGCGACCGCGGCAACACCGCCATTTCACAGCTCAAACCCGGTGACATTGACTGGGATGAAATTTTCGGCAAATACAAAGTCCGTCACTTCCATACCGGCGGTATTTTTGCGGCACTTTCAGACACCACCAGCGCCGTTGCCATTGAAGCGTTGAAAAAGGCAAAAGAGTACGGAACCATCACCAGTTACGACCTCAACTACCGCGCGAGCCTCTGGAAAAGTATCGGCGGCGTTGAACGCGCAAGAGAGGTCAACCGTGAAATTGCCAAATACGTTGACGTCATGATCGGCAACGAAGAGGACTTCACCGCAAGTCTCGGCTTTGAAGTTGCCGGCGTCGATGCCAATTTGAGCAAACTTGATACCGCCAACTTCAAGGCGATGATCCGCGAAGCAGTCAAAGCTTATCCCAATTTTCAGGTGGTTGCAACGACTTTGCGCGCCGTCAAATCCGCTTCTGTCAACGATTGGGGTGCCATCGCCTACTGTGACGGAGAATTTGCCGAAGCCATCCACCGTCCGGATCTTGAAATCTTTGACCGTGTCGGTGGCGGAGACAGTTTTGCCTCCGGTCTGATTTACGGACTGCTGTCCGGTGAAAGCATTGACTTTGCCGTCAACTGCGGTGCCGCCCACGGCGCACTTGCCATGACAACTCCGGGAGATACCTCCATGGCAGTCAAAGAAGAAGTTTTCAAAATGATGAAGGGCGGCGGCGCACGCGTTGACCGCTGATTCAATGCCTTACAGGATACCCGATGACACCGCAGGAAGCTCTGAAACTTTATTTCGGATACGACCGTTTTCTGGATTACCAGGAAGAGATCGTTGAGTTGATTCTTTCCGGCAAAGACATCGGTGTCATCATGCCGACCGGCGCGGGCAAGTCGCTGTGTTATCAACTGCCCGCGCTGATGAAAAACCGCTATTCCATCATCGCGTCTCCGCTGATTGCGCTGATGAAAGATCAGGTGGATGCCTTGACATCACGGGGTATATCCGCCGCATTCATCAACAGCACGGTGAGTTTCTCTTCTCAGCTGGACACCATCCACGCCGCAAGAGACGGGGAAATAAAGCTGCTTTATGTAGCTCCTGAGCGTTTCCACACGGATTTCTTCCGCAGTTTTCTTGCGGATTATCCGCCGGAAATGCTCGTGGTGGATGAAGCGCACTGTATCAGTCAATGGGGACACGATTTCCGCCCCGCCTACCGCCGTATGGGTTCCGTGGCAGATGAGTTCCAAATCCCGCAAGTCTGCGCCTTTACGGCAACGGCGACCAGTGCGGTGCGTGACGATATCAAAAAACAGCTGCACCGTCCGCAGATGCAGATGCTGACCAAAGGTTTCCGCAGAAACAATCTCTCTTTTCAAGTTGAAGAGTGCCACTCGGATGCCGAAAAAATCGCCGCCCTGCGCCGCCACATTGAAAAGCGTGAAACAACGATCATCTATGCCGCAACCCGTCAGGCGGTTGAAGATATTTCAAGCAAACTGGATATCATCTCATACCATGCCGGCATGACCGACGCCGAACGCAATCAGGCGCAGGAGCGTTTCATGACGGAACCGGCTCCGGTTCTTGCGGCAACAAACGCTTTCGGCATGGGCATCAACCGTCCCGATGTCCGCAAAGTCATCCACTACCATCTGCCCGGCTCGCTTGAGGCATATTATCAGGAAGCGGGACGTGCCGGACGTGACAACAAGATGGCACAATGCGTTCTGCTTTTCAGTTATGCCGACAGATATATTCAGAAATTTCTGATAGAGTTGAGCAATCCGCCTGCGGAACTTATCCGTTCACTTTACACCCGTTTGCGTATCATGGCAAAAGAGCGCCAATCCAACGAGTTGGAAATCACGGTAAGTTCCCTTGAAACATATCTTTCCGCCAAGTCCGGACAGATTTCAGCAGCGTTGAGTATTCTTGAAAAAGCGGGACTTATCCGCCGTTCCGCCCACCGCAGTTCTCTGAAAATGAAATTCCTCAAAAATCCCGACGAACTGCGCCTTATACATCAGTTGGAAAATACCCAGCGTTCCCGGTTTATCAGCCGCTGTGTATTGCGTTACGGCGAAAATTTGAAACTCAACGAAACCTATTCTTTCAGCGAACTTGCCGCCGTAAGCGGGCTTTCAATTGAGCAGATCAGGCGCGTTCTTAACGCCCTCAAGGGAAACGAACTGGAATGGTCTCCGGAGTTTTCCGGCAGAGCCATTGAGTTGCTTGCCCCCGAACAGACAAACGTTGAACTTGACGACGAAGCCCTCTCTGAAAAACTGGAATATGAGATGTCCCGTCTGGATGAAGTTATCAATTATGCCAAGACAAGCGCCTGCCGTCAGAAGACACTTGTTTCCTATTTCGGAGAAGATGTGACGCACTGGAACTGCGGCACTTGCGACGTCTGCCGGAAAGAGGAAAAACAAAAAAGTTCCCTGCATCCGGCAACAGAAGAGGAAATGGAGTTATTCCTGCCCATCCTGCGCGGCGCAGATTGTTTTGACGGCAGGATCGGCGTTTCAAAACTTGCAAAAATCCTCGCAGGTTCCGCTGACGAAAGTGTTGAGCGTTTTGCCTCTTCTCCCATATTCGGACAACTTTCAAACCGGAAAACCAAAGAGATTCAGGACTGTCTGCAAAACCTTGAACGCAACGGATATATCAACAGGATTGACCGCAATGGTTACCCCTGCATTTCCATCTCAGGCGCGGGAAAAGCCGTCCTGCGCGGCAGTGCCGCACTGTTGACGGATATTCTCCCCGTTCAACCGAAAAAATCAACAACATCCGCACGGAAAAAGACTGCACCCAAAGCACCGCCCCTCCCCTCTGCTCCGACAGATTTGAAGGGGCTGGTTTACGAACTCAGAAGACGCATCGCCGAAGAAAGACACGTTCCGCTTTACGTCATTTTCAGCAACGATACACTGGATGATTTGATTGCTCTTCGCCCCAAAACCGCCGAAGAAGCCATGGCAAAGATCAAGGGCATCGGTCCGGCAAAAGCAGCAACTTTCCTGCCGCCCTTTCTCTACCTTTTCGAAAACCTCCCCGAAAAATAGTTCTCTTTTACGATAAGAGCAAATGGGCAATCGGGGGGAGAAGAAAAACTTTTTTTCACGAGAAAAAAAGCCGAAACGTCGGCTTCGGTATATTTTTGTTTCCTCCCTGTCCACCGTAGCCTTGTGCGAAGGCGGATCCTCTTTTCAAAAAAAGCGGCGTATTTTGATGTGGGTATTCAACTTGTCCGCAGAAGTCCGTAAATATCCGTAGAAATCCGTAAATGTCCGTTTTATATCAGAAGCAAGTCATATCACGGACTGTTCCCCAGAGAGGACTGCTCAGATCCAGTTTCTTACGGGCGCTGGTGGCAAGGGCGATCGGAACGTGGGTGAAAGCACCGTTCCAGTGACCGATCATCATATCGGTCCTGCCGGACATGGCGGCGTGGGCAGCGCCGTTGGCAAGCAGTGCGCAGAACACCGCATCATCTCCCTCAGCCTTGACACTGCGGATGGTGTAACCCGGATCAAAATATTTGAGGGTCAGCGGCACATTGCGCTCCTTGCAGTATCTGGTGATTTCTTCTTTAAGCAGCAAACCGATATCCTGATGCAGCTTGTTGCCCGATGCATCGCGCTTGTCAGACTTGGAGGCAAACAGATCCTGTCCTGCCCCCTCAGCAACCAGAATCACCGCATGGTGTTTGGCTTCAAGACGTTTCACAAGATGAGGAAGCAGCGCATCATCTCCGTCCCCCTCAAGCGTGAAAGGACGCTCGGGAACCAGACAGTAGTTGACAAAAGGATTTGAAAGCGTGGTATATGCCGCAATAAATCCGGAATCACGTCCCATAACTTTGATCAAACCGACGCCGTTGAAAGCACCCTTGGCTTCGGTATGGGCGCAGGTGACGACAGGACCTGCGGCAAGAACGGCACTTGAAAATCCGAAAGACTTGTCAATAAAGCTGATATCATTGTCAATCGTCTTGGGAATGGCTATCACGCTGATTGCCAGTTTCCGGCGTTTGATTTCCATGGCAATATCGTGTGCGCCGCGGCTGGTACCGTCGCCGCCGATACAGAAAAGCATGTTGATATTCATGCGGGCAAGGGTATCAACGATGACATTGGTATCCTCTTCTCCGCGTGAGGAGCCCAGGATCGTACCGCCCTGTTCGTGAATGGCATCGACCATCTCAGGCGTCAGCATGATCGGAGAGAGGCGGTGTACCGGATTCAACCCCTTGTAGCCGTAAGGGATACCGTAAACCACCGGCACTTTGTAACGGTTCATCAGAGTCAGGGTCAGAAACTTGATGACTTCATTCAGTCCCGGGCAGAGTCCGCCTGCGGTCAGAATCGCCGCTTTGCTCCATGCCGGATCGTGAAAAATCTTTTCTCTGGCACCCGCCTTTTCAAATGCGGGAATGGGTTTGCCCTGTTTGACATACTCCGCAAGAACCTCTGTACTTGTGTCGTAACACACAGTCGCATTGTCAGGCACAAAGACATGGTTTTCAAGAGGAGAAGGCAACGTTGCCTCTCCCAGACGGCTGATGGCAAAATCTGCAAGTTCCATAAAATTCAAACTCCCTGGGATAATTGGTTCAATTTTCAAGAGTAATTTATCATTTTTTCCGGATTATTCAAGAGGAAAAACTCAAATATTATAAATTTTTACATCACTCAGAAAACATCTCCGATGGTAAAATTCCCAAAAAACACTTTTTTTATCGCAAAAATTGAAAAAACAACACCGATTTTTGCAGATAACAGTTTTTATTTTTGACAGGAGGTGCTATATTATATAATTAATAAAAAATTTTTCATAAAAAAAACAGGAGGAACTATGCCTAAAGAATACAACGTGACAATTATCGGCTTCGGAACTGTCGGTGCAGGTGTTGCAGACATACTGCTCAACAACAGCGAAGTCATCACCCGCCGCTGCGATGTCAAACTCAATCTGAAACACATCGCTGATCTGGATATCACCACTGACCGCGGAATCAAGATTCCCGACGGAATTCTTACCACCAACACCGCTGAAGCAATCAAAGATGCAGATATCGTGGTGGAACTCGTCGGCGGAACAACCGTGGCAAAGAAATTCATTCTCGATGCCCTCAACGCCGGAAAAACCGTTGTCACCGCCAACAAAGCATTGCTTGCTCTCCACGGCGAAGAACTCTTTGCCGCCGCAGAGAAAAACAATGTTGACCTCTTCTATGAAGCAAGTGTCGCCGGCGGTATTCCCATCATCAAATCCCTGCGTGAAGGTCTTGCCGCCAACAGGATCCGCAGAATCTACGGCATCATGAACGGCACCTGCAACTACATCATCACCCGCATGGAACGTGAAAACGCCGATTTTGCAACCGTCCTTGCCGATGCCCAGAAACTCGGTTACGCTGAAGCCAACCCCTCTCTGGATATCGACGGATTTGATACCGCGCACAAAACTGCCATTCTCGGCGCTCTGGCTTTCGGCAAATGGTTCGGACTTGACCCCGTTCATGTGGAAGGTATCCGCGACCTTGAGAGCAGCGATATTGCCTACGCCAACGAAATGGGCTACCGTATCAAACTTCTGGGCGTTATCAAGAACGATGACGGCAACGTGCAGATGCGCGTGCATCCGACGCTGATTCCCCGCGATTCCCTGCTTGCCAACATCTCTGATGTCTTCAACGGCGTCATGGTTGAAGGCGACCATGTCGGACAGACTCTCTTCTACGGCAGAGGTGCCGGACGCAGTGCGACCGCCAGCGCCGTCTGTGCGGATATCGCCGATGCGGCACTCAACCTTGCCAACAACTGCACCCGGAGAATCCCCGCATTCCGTCCGGGAGAACAGTTTGACAAAGTTCTGCCGATGAAGGATATCACTTCAAGATATTATCTGCGCCTTGAAGTCAAGGATTGCCCGGGCGTGATCGCCTCAATCACACAGATTCTGGCAGACCGTCAGATCAGCATTTCAAGTTTGATTCAGCACGAAACCAAAGTGGCGGCGAACTCCGTCTCTCTGGTTATTCTCACCCACCCCGCGCCTGAAAGCGAGATGAACGCGGCACTGGCTGAACTCGGAGTTCTTTCCATCAACCAGTCCCCCGTCAAACTCATGCGCATTGAAGATCTTTAATTTGCAGGAGGTTTACTGTATATGGGACAGCACACTGTTGAAAAAATCGGCGGAACCAGTATGACCCGCTTCGGCGAACTGATGGAAAATATCATCATCGGCAAGCGCAAAGCAACTGAACTTTACAACCGCATTTTCGTCGTTTCCGCTTACGGCGGCATCACCAATCTTCTGCTTGAAAATAAAAAGACCGGCGCCCCCGGTATCTACGGCAGTTTCGCTGCCGGAGATAACGCCGCCTGGCAGGAAAAACTTGAAGCCACCCGTCAGGAGATGATTTCCATCAACCACGGATTTGCTGAACTCGGACTGGATATCGCCAAAGCCGATGCTTTCGTCAATGAACGTATGGACGGCGCAAAGTCCTGCCTGATGCTCCTCTCAAAACTCGGCAGTTTCGGACACTTCAACAAAGACAGTTATCTGCCCGCCGCCCGTGAACTGCTTTCCTGTATCGGAGAAGCGCACAGTGCATTCAACTCCGTCAACATTCTGCACAAACACGGTATCAAAGCCGTTTTCGTTGACCTTTCAGGTTGGAAAGATCACGATACCGGCAGCATGGAGGAAAATATCCTCAAACACATGGCGGATCTGGATTTCTCGACCTGTATGCCCATCGTCACCGGTTACGCCAAGTGCGCCGAAGGTGTCATGGCTCAGTTCGACCGCGGATACAGCGAAATCACTTTCAGTAAACTGGCAGTCGTCACTCAGGCAAAAGAGGGTGTCATCCACAAGGAATATCACCTTTCCACCGGCGACCCCAAACTCATCGGCGCCGACAAGGTCCGCATTATCGGACACACCAATTTTGATATTGCCGATCAGCTTTCTGATATGGCGATGGAGGCGATTCATCCCAAGGCCTCAAAAGCGATGGAACTGCACAATATTCCCATCCGTGTTAAAAATGCCTTTGATCCGGAACACCCCGGAACGCTCATCAGCCGTTCCTATGTTTCCCCCGAACCCCGTGTGGATATGATTTGCGGCAGACAGGATCTTATCGCAATCGAAGTCTTTGATCCTGAAATGGTCGGTGTCAGCGGTTACGACTACAACCTGATGAAAAGTTTTGCCGATCACAAGGTCAGCTACATTGCCAAAAACACCAATGCCAACACCATTACCCATTATGTTTCCGTGCGGCAGGACGGTTTGAAGGCCTGTATTGAAGAACTGAAAACGCTGTTTCCCTCTGCCAAAATCAACACCAGTGAAGTTGCGATCGTTTCAGTTCTCGGTTCCAACATGAAACTGCCGGGATTCCTTTCCCGTGCAGCGGGCGCTCTGGCAAAATCCGGCATCAACGTGCTGGCTCTGGATCAGTGCATGCGCCAGGTCAACATGCAGTTTGTTATTGAACGCAAATTCTTCGCCGATGCCCAAATTGCATTGCATCAGGAATTCGTTGAATCCGCAAGCGGTTACTGAGAATACGGAGTTGTCTTATGACGGGAACTGTCTGGAGCGCATTACTGTTGACCACCCTTGCCGGCGGTGCCACAGTTATCGGTGCGGCAACGGCTTTTACAGCGCGCCGCACCAATACGGCGTTGCTGTCTGCCGCGCTGGGACTTTCGGGCGGCGTTATGGTCTACATCGCCTTTGTTTCCCTTTTGGCAGATGCCAACAGCACTCTCGGTGACATGCTGGGAAAAACCCGCGGGCAGTTGCTTGCAATGGGGGCATTTTTCGGCGGTATGTTAATTGCGGCACTCATTGACAAAATGGTTCCGGATACCGTCAACCCGCACCAGACAAGAGGTGTTGAAGAACTGGGGAGCGAACATCTCCCCTCTGACTTGAAACGCATGAGTTTTATCACCGCGCTTGCCATGATTCTGCATAAATTTCCCGAAGGCATAGCGGTTTTTGCTTCAGGCATTCAGAGTACGGAGCTGGGTATTCCGGTGGCTTTGGCAATGGCTCTTCACAATATTCCTGAGGGTATTGCCGTATCGGTTCCGGTGTATTACGCAACAGGCAGCCGCAAAAAAGCCTTTATTATCGCTTCATTGACCGGACTTGCGGACCCGGCGGGAGCGATTCTCGGTTACCTGCTGCTGATGCCGCTGATAAAATCAGTTCCGGCGACGCTGCCTGTCATCAACGCTTCTGTTGCGGGGATCATGGTCTTTGTCACCTTTGACGGACTTCTGCCCATGGCGCAGAAGTTCGGCAGACCGCACCTGACACTTTACGGTATCATATCAGGTATGTTCCTGATGGCTCTGGCTCTTGCTTTTCTCTGAAAAAGTTTTATAATTATTATTAGGTATATACGGAGATTTCAACTATGATGAAAATGAGTAAAATGGTTGGACGGCGCCTGAAAGAAGTTCCCAAGGACGCCAAGACTGACAGTCATAAATTTCTGATCCGCGGCGGATACATCCGTCCGGTATCTGCCGGTATCTACGATCTGCTCCCTGCGGGAAAGCGCATTGTGGAAAAAATTGAACGCATCATCCGCGAAGAAATGAACCGCATTGAAGGACAGGAGATCCTGATGCCGGTGGTTCTGCCCGCTGAACTCTGGGAGGAATCCGGTCGTTACGGCGTTGTCGGCGCAGAACTTCTGCGTTTCTCTGACCGCAACGGCAAACCCATGCTGCTTGCCATGACCCACGAAGAATGTGTAACGGCCCTGGTCCGCACCGAAGTCAACAGCTACAAGCAGCTGCCCGTCATGCTGTATCAGATTCAGACCAAATACCGCGACGAAGCGCGTCCCCGTGCCGGATTGATCCGTACCCGTGAATTTACCATGAAAGACGCTTACAGTTTCCACGCCGACCAGGCGGATCTTGAAAAATATTATGTCCGCGCACACGAAGCGTATGAGCGTATTTTCAAACGTATCGGACTTGAAAATGTTTTGAGTATCGAATCCAACTCCGGTATGATGGGCGGAAAGGTTTCTCACGAATTCATGGCCGTCTGCGAATGCGGAGAAGACACGATTTTCGTTTCTCCCGACAGAAGTTACCGTGCCAACAGAGAAATCGCCACCGCCGCATGGCAGTTTGAAAAATCCGCCCCCCTGCCCCTTGAAAAAGTGGCAACTCCCGGCAGCAAAACCATTGAAGAAGTCGCCACTTTCCTGGGCGTTGAAGCCAAAGACACCGGCAAAGCTGTTTTCTACTGCGATGCAGCAACCGGAGAACTGATCTTTGCCATGATCCGCGGAGATTTTGAAGTCAATGAAAGCAAACTGGGCAACCTGCTCAAGGTGAGTGAACTCAAATTTGCCGATGACGCCGCCATTCTGGATGCGGGTGCCGTTCCCGGATATGCCAGCCCCATCGGTATCAAGGGCAAAAAAGTCAAAGTTGTACTTGACCGCTCTGTTGTTGAAAGTTCCAACCTTGTCGTCGGTGCCAACGATGACGGTTATCACTACAAAAACTTCAACGCCGACAGAGATATGGAAGGCGTGGAATTCATCGTTGCGGATATTGCGACCGTCCGGGCGGGCGATCCCTGTCCCAAGACCGGTGAGCCGCTTGAAATGCTCCGCGGTATTGAAGTGGGCAACATCTTCCAGCTGGGAACGAAATACTCCGCCAGCATGGGCTGCACCTACCTTGACCAGAACGGCAAGAGCGCCCCGATGATCATGGGATGTTACGGTATCGGTGTCGGACGCTCCATGGCTTCTGTGGTGGAATACTCCCACGACGATTACGGTCCGATCTGGCCGATGAGCATCGCCCCCTGGCAGGTGCAGATCTGCGCCTTGAATCCCAACAAGCCCGGCGTTGCTGAAACGGCTGAGGCCATCGCTGCCGAACTTGAAAAACAGGGCGTTGAAGTCCTCTATGATGACCGCGGTGAAAAAGCCGGTTTCATGTTCAGCGATGCCGATTTGCTGGGCGTGCCTCTGCGTGTGGTTATTTCTCCCAAGACCCTTGAAGCGGGACAGGTCGAATTCAAGCGCCGCAACAGCCGCGACAGCGAACTGCTCGCCGTATCCGATGCCGCTTCAATCGTCGCCGCCAAGGTCAAAGAAGAGTTGGCAAAGTTTGATATCTGATCCGGAGAAGAAAAGAAAATGTGGAAATATACAGAAAAAGTAATGGATCACTTCATGAATCCCCGCAACGTGGGTGAAGTGGAAAATCCAGACGGTGTCGGTGAAGTCGGCAACGCCGCCTGCGGTGATGCCCTGAAACTGACATTCAAATTGGATGAAAACGGCAAAATCGCCGATGTCAAGTTCCGTACATTCGGCTGCGCCAGCGCCATTGCCTCAAGCTCCGCCTTAACTGAAATCATCAAGGGCATGACCATTGAGGAAGCATCCAAAGTCACCAATCAGGATATCGTCAATCTGCTGGGCGATCTGCCCGAAGCAAAGAAGCACTGTTCCGTGATGGGCATGGAGGCTCTTCAGGCCGCCATCGCCCAGTACAAAGGTGAGGAAAATCCCTTTGCTCACGATGACGAACACGAAGGCAAACTCATCTGCCGCTGTTTCGGTATTACCGATATCAAGATTCTGAAAATTGCAAGAGAAAACGATCTTCATCAGGCTGAAGAAGTCACCAACTACTGCAAAGCCGGCGGTGCCTGCGGCGCATGTCTTGAGGATATTCAGCGCCTGCTGGACGATATGTGGAAATTCAGGGCGGCACAAAAATGATGACTTTTGAAGAACTCCAGAACGGCGGACGGGAACTTTCTGACCGTATCGCCCATTTACACGGCTTCCTGAAAATCGAGGAACGGACAGAGGAACTTGCCTCCCTTGAAGCAAAGATGTCCGCCCCCGATTTCTGGAATGACAAAGAATCCGCCCAGGCAACAGTCAGCGCCCTCTCCAGCTGCCGCAACGTATTGGAGCCTTTCCGCAAACTTGAAAGTGCCATTGAGGACTACTCGACCATGCTGGAACTGGCGGCTGAAGATGAAGATTTTCTCTCAGAAGCTGACAGCACCTACAACCAGCTCCAGAAAGATATGGATAAACTGGAAATCGTAAGTTTCCTTTCCGGACGTTTTGACCGCAACAACCTTTACTTCACCATCCACGCCGGTGCCGGCGGTACCGAGTCCTGCGACTGGGCAAGCATGCTGCTGCGTATGTACAGAATGTTCTTTGAACGCCGCGGATGGAAAGATGAAGTCATCGACCTCCAGCCCGGTGAAGAAGCCGGTGTCAAAAGCGCAACGCTGCACGTCATGGGTGATTTCAGTTACGGTTACTTCAAGAGCGAAACCGGCGTTCACCGTCTGGTGAGAATCTCCCCCTTTGACAGCAACGCCCGCAGACACACCAGTTTCTGTTCTGTCGAAGTTCTCCCCGAACTGGATGACGATATTGATATTGAAGTGGAAGAAGCCGATCTGCGTATCGATACCTACCGCGCCAGCGGTGCCGGCGGTCAGCACGTCAATACCACCGACAGCGCCGTGCGTATCACCCACATTCCCTCGGGAATCGTGGTCTGCTGTCAGAATGAACGCTCCCAGCACAAGAACAAGGCGACCGCAATGAAAATGCTCAAAGCCAAACTCTATGAGCAGGAAATGGCAAAGCGCAAAGATGCCGCCGATGCCGCACGCGGTGAACAGCTTGAAAACGGCTGGGGCAGCCAGATCCGCAGTTACGTTCTTCAACCATACCAGATGGTCAAAGATTTGCGTACCGGTCTGGAAACCAGCGATACCGGCGGCGTCCTTGACGGCAAAATCGATGCCTTCATCGAAGCATATCTCAAACAAATGAAAAAATAACACTCTCTTCCCGATAAGGGGTGATGGGAGTCAGGGAGAGGAGAAAAACTTTTTTTCACGAGAAAAAAAGTTTTTCTCCTCTCCCCGAACCCCTCTCCTCTTTTCAAAAAAAGCGGGGTATTTTGTTGGGGGAAATTTTGTTGCGATGGGAAGAGATGTTTTATTATCTGTCCGTATCGGAAACTTGGCTTTTTAAAAAAGCGGGGTATTTTGTTGGGGAGTATTTGCCCGGATGGGAAACTTGGCTTTTCAAGAAAAGCGGAGTATTTTGTTGAGGGGATTGCGGTCAAAAAAGCAACTTCCCTGTGAAGAAAAATAAAAGGAAGACACCTTGGATATTTATGATGTCATTGTCGTCGGCGCCGGACACGCCGGATGTGAAGCAGCCATGGCCGCCGCACGTCTGGGCGCAAAAACCGCCATGCTGACCCTGAATCCGGATCATATCGCCCAGATGAGCTGCAATCCCGCCATCGGCGGAATCGCCAAAGGACAGGTCGTCCGCGAAATTGACGCTCTGGGCGGATTTCAGGGCATCGTCACCGAAGCGGCGGCGATTCAGTTCAGAATGCTCAACCGCACCAAAGGTCCGGCGGTCTGGTCCCCCCGGGCGCAGTGCGATAAATCCGCTTATCAGCGGGGATGGAAACTGCTGCTTGAACAGACGCCGGGCATTGACATTCTTCAATGTGAAGCGACTGCCTTTTTGATGGAAGACGGCGAAATCAAAGGTGTTACCAATCAGTTTGATGATAAAATTTACGGCAGAAGCGTGGTTCTGACCACGGGAACATTTCTCTGCGGCAAACTGCATTACGGCATGAAAAACTTTCCCGGCGGACGCGCAGGAGACTTCCCTGCCGCGCACTTGTCTGATGCTTTGCGCAATCAGTTGGGGCTGACTCTGGGACGATTGAAAACCGGTACGCCTCCGCGTATCCTCAAAAAGTCCATCGACTTTGCGTCTCTTCAGCAGCAGGACTCTGAAATCGCCTCTGAAGAATTCAGTTTCTGGAGCAAAGACCTGCACCCTGAACTGCCCCGGGCTGTCCGCAGAAATCTCCCCTGCCATATGCTCTACACGACGGATGAAACGGCAAAGATCGTTCACGAAAATCTGCATTTATCCCCCATGTACAGCGGTATCATCCGGGGAATCGGTACGCGGTACTGTCCGAGTTTTGAAGATAAGATCGTGCGCTTTCCCCAACATCCGCGCCATCTGCTCTTTCTGGAACCGGAAGGGGCGGAAACTGATGAGTATTATCTCAACGGTTTTTCTTCAAGTCTGCCTGTTGAAGTACAGAAAAAGATGGTCCACTCCCTGCCCGGACTGGAAAATGCCGTTATCAGCCGTTACGCTTACGCCATTGAATACGACTATATCCCCCCCTCGCAGATGGAAAAAACTCTGCGGAACAAGCGTTATCACAACCTCTTTACCGCCGGACAGATCAACGGTACCAGCGGTTACGAAGAAGCAGCAGCGCAGGGACTTATTGCCGGTCTCAATGCCGCGCGCTGTGCCGCCGGCAAAGAACCTGTGTTCCCCGGACGCGACTCTTCATATATCGGCGTGATGATCGACGATTTGACCACCAAAGAAATCGTTGAACCTTACCGTCTCTTTACCAGCAGAGCGGAATACCGTCTGACTCTGCGCCAGGACAATGCCGATGTCCGCCTCTGCGAATTTGCGTGGCAGAACGGACTGCTTCCTGAAGAAAAATATCAGCAGTTCAAAGAGCGCAACGATGAATTTCAAACGCTTCTTACCGCCTGCAGAGAACGCCGTTACCGCGGAAAACCGCTTTTGACAACGATGAAACTCATGAAAGAGGATGTCCACGCAGAACTGCCCTTCCCGGCTGAACTTCTGCCGGAATGGGATCCCTCAAAACGTGCCGCACAGGAAGTTCTGATTGAAGCCTGTTATGACGGATATCTTCAGCGTGAAGAAAAAGAGATTTCAAGAAGAGAAAATCTTGAAAATATGGTAATTCCGCAGGACTTTGATTACAATGCTCTCCCCGGACTCTGCAACGAGGCAAGGCAGAAACTTCTGAAACAGCGTCCTGTGACTCTGGGACAGGCAAGCCGTATTGACGGCGTGACCCCCATTGATGTTGCGTTAATTCAAGTTGCCCTCAAACGGAGCGAAAGAAAATGACCCCCCGGGAGTTTGCCTGGAGTAAATTCAAACGCAGTAAAACGGCGATGGCATCGCTTTTTGTCGTCATGCTCTACCTTGCCGTCGCCATCGGATTTGAAATTCACGGCACACTCTGTCATCGGAATATGACCGTTCCCGTTTACGCACAAACTTCTGAAAACCGTTTTTCTCCGCCCTCTAAAGCGCATTGGCTCGGGACGGATTATCAGGGACGGGATGTTCTTCTCCGCAGTATTGCCGCAAGTTCCACCGCCATTAAAATCGGTGTAATTTCAGGACTTATCGCCGTTGTAACCGGCGTTGCGCTGGGGTGTATCTCAGGTTTCTGCGGCGGTTGGATCGACGATGTGGTCATCTGGCTTTACAGTACGGTGGCCTCCATGCCGACTCTACTGTTTATTCTTGCTTTTGCTCTGCTCTTCTCGCGCGGATTCCTCTCTCCTGAACTGATGCAGTTCGTCAATTTTGCCGCAAACGCCGTCAATGTTGAACCGGGTATGCTCGCCGTTTATGTGGCAATCGGTCTCACCGGATGGGTCACCATCTGCCGTGTGGTGCGCGGAGAAACCATGAAATTGAAACGCCGTGCTTTTGTGGAAGCCGCACGCGTGGCGGGCGTGTCTGACAGAGTGATTATTTTCCGTCACATTCTGCCCAATGTCATGCATCTGGCAATTATTTATTTTACGCTCTCCTTTGCGGGAGCTGTCATGCTTGAAGTTATTGTAAGTTATCTGGGGTTCGGCGTTCAGAGCGCTCCCAGCTGGGGCGTTATGATTTCAGACGGACAGGAACGTTTATGGCGGGGGGTCTGGTGGGAAATCACCGGCGCCGGGGGCGCCATGTTCATCCTCGTTCTTGCACTCAATCTTCTCGGCGATGCGCTGCGGGATGCGCTTGACCCCTATGCTCAGTGAAAAAACTTTTATTTCAAATAACATATAAAAAAAGGAAACTTATGAAAAAATCAATTCTTTTCGCCTTGTTTGCCTTGATCGGCACTCTTTGTGCCAAAGACGCAACTCTGGTCGTTGATCCGGCAGAATCCCGCAAAGTTACGGTCAACAGCAAAACCGTGACATTTGACGGGGAATTCAAAGAAATTGCAGGCTCTCAACTGATGGCTTTCGGAGAAAAAGTCTACTCTTTCCCCGCCAAAGGCTTGATCGGGCAATCCGGCAGTATCGTTCTTGAGTTTGCCCTGCCCTCAAGAATGCTTCAGTCCAAAAGCGCGGCAAGAACTCTTGCCGTCATCCGCGCCAACGGCAGAGAAGAAATCGGATTTTACACTTTCAGCAAAAATCCGGTTCTCCAGTACCGTTTTTCCAACGGACGCAACAACTTTTACGGCGGTACAAAAAAACTCAAACCCGATACCGTTTACCGTGCCGTTTTCACCTGGAACGGCGACAGAATCCGCTGTTATCTGGACGGAAAACTTATCCGTGAAGCCGCACAGCCTTACAAAGTTATTCCGTCAAAAATGGAATCCGTCAACATCGGACCCTTTTCTGACAGATGGTACAGAATCCACCCCTGGCCCAATGACACATTCATCAAAAGTATGCGCGTTTACAAGCGTCCGCTTTCCGGTGCGGAAATCGCCGCCCTTTCCGGCGTAAAAAGCGTTCCCGTCCACAAGCGTTACGGCAGAACGATCACGGCTTCTCCCCGTCGTGTCGGCGGCAGTTCTTATATCCAGCTGCAGAATCTGCGCCGTCCTTTCAAGTCCTGGGAACTGCCGGTCAACAATGCTTCTTTCTCTTACGACAGCAAAAATCTTTATGTGGACTTCAACACCATTTTCCCCGCAAAGACCACGATTTTAAAAGGCTTTTCTGCCAGCGATCCCGAAGCGGGTGTCTGGGGGGTGGAGTCCTTTGAACTGCATTTGCGCCACAGCGGCAAAACCTATTATTTCGGCGGAACCGTCAACGGCGGCAGATGTGATGTGCTTGAAAAGAACAGCAAATACAATCCCGAATGGAGTTACAAATCCCATATCGGTATGCAGATTGATGATACTTTTCTCTGGGAGGGAAAAATCGTCCTGCCCTGGAAAGCTCTGCAGCTTTCTGCACCGCCCGAAAATTTGAAACTCAACTTCTGCCGCAGTTTCTTCAACTCTGCCGTTACCGCCGCCACCGACCTTGCCTGTGATATTGCCAACAAAAAAGGTTACTGGGGACGTGATGAATTTTTCTATGATTTGAAGTTTGACAAAACGGCTCCGGCTCTCAAAGTCATTTCCAGAGGCAATCCCTCTTTCGGCAACCTGGAGCAGGAGTTTGAAATTGTTTCCCCCGTCAATCAAAGTGTCAATTTCACCATCATTCAGGAAAGTTCAACGGGGCTGCTCCAGCCGCAGAATCTCTTTGATAAAAAGATCAATTTGACGGCAAACATGCCGCAGAAAATCAAAATTTCCGCACCGCTTACCATGCTTCAGGCGGATAAACTGGTTTACCGTTTAACTTCAGCCGACGGCAGAAAAATCTATTCCAGTCAGGATGTTCCCCTGCAGATTTCTGCGGAATACCTGACCGTCAAACCGCTTTTTTATGCCGATAAGGTGAATGCCTCTGTCAAAACTGCCATCTTGCGTTCCAAGTTCGGTGCAAAAGCAAAATTCACCCTTTTCCTGAAAAATCCGGCGGGCAAAGTTATTTACAAAACCGGAAAAATCACCGATACCACCGTTATTCCGTTCAAAAAAGATGCTGTTTCAGGCAACTACACCGTTCAGCTGACTGACGGCAAAGGCAATCTGATTTCAGGACAGTCTTTCCTCTTCCCCGGATACGGAGAATGGTCAAAATTCAAAGTGGACGAATCCCGCATCGTTCCGCCCTATACCGCAATGAAATACAATAAAAAGAACGGCTTCAACGCTCAAGTCGTCCTCAGAAATTACTCCTGGAAAGCCGACAGTCTGCTGCCGGAACAGATCACTTCAAAAGGCGACAATCTTTTCACCGCCGCCCCTGCGCTTTTCATTGACGGCAAAGAGGTCAGAGGTTCTTTCAAAAACACCTCCGCAAAAAAACACCGTGCCGAAATGATTTCCACCGCAAACGGCAAAAACTTCAAAGTCGTTTCCAACGGCTGGCTGGAATATGACGGCGTTCAGCACAATCAGATCAAAATTACTGCGCTCAAAAATATTTCCAACGTGGAACTGCGTTTTACGCTTCCTGCCAAATTTGCGAAGTATCTCCATACCTCCGCCATCGGCTGGAGCAATAAGATCACCCGCGCGCTTGCCCCCGGAAAATTTGAATTCAAATACTTCCCCGTGGTCTTCATCGGCAACGAAGAAAAAGGCTTCTGTTTCTTTGCCGAAAGCGACAGATCCTGGAACAGTTCCTCCAAGCCCATGATCATCATCAAAAACGCCAACGAGGCCGTCTTCACCGTAAAAATCGCCCGCAATATCAAGGCGGGAAAAACCTTTGAATTTGACTGCGGACTTCTGGGAACGCCTGTGAAACCCCGGCACAAGCGTTATCCTCTTAATACCGCCAGCTGGGCATGGAACGCACAGATGAACCGTCCGGGCAAAACCCCGACCTCATGGTGCAGTTACATGAATCACTTGGGAACACTCGCCGATGCCTTTGCCGATGTTCCCGGCGTGGATAACGACACGTTGATCAAAGATCAGCAGAAAGCTGTTGCGCTGTTGAAAGCAAACAATGTCAAGCCCTTTAACTACAACCCCTTCTACGTTTCAGACGAACATCCCGAAATGCGGGCTTTCGGCGTTGAATGGGAGTCCGTCCCCCGTCAGGTCTGGACCGGACAGCGCAAAAACAAAACCCATACGCTCTATCTGCTCTGCCCCGCCTCAAAAGGCGCAGACTTCTTCCTCTGGAGAGTCAAAGAATATCTGAAAAAGGTCAAAGTCAACGGAATCAATTTCGACTTTGGAATCGTTCCCAGCTGCGACAACAACCATCACGGCTGTTTCACCCGCACACCTCTGATCGCCTACCGCAACTTCTACCGCAAACTGGCGTTGATCCTGCTGGATTCAGGCGCGGATGATTACATCATTCACGTCCATAACACCAGTTCCGTCCAACTGCCCGCCTACACCTTTGTCACGCACCTGTTCAACGGTGAACACATCCGTCAGCAGAGCAGCCGCTTGATGCACAACGGCAAAGATATTCTGGACACCTATCCGCTTGCGATGTTCGCCTGTGAATTAAGTTCCCTGCCCTTCGGCATCAACAATGCCGTCTATCAGTCCAACGACGTTTTGACCAAACAGTACGGCGGCGGCAAGGAAGACCCCGAACTTTACAAACTGCGCATTACCCGCGCGTTTTTAAGCGGTACGCTCCTGCACAACACCATCAACGCCCTCAACCGTTGTCATCATGGTATCTTTGATAAGATCGTGCGTATCTACGATAAGTTCAATGTGCCTGAAGCCGAATTCATCGGTTACTGGGATGAACGCAAAGCAGCTCAGGTCACGCAGGGAAAAGATGTATTGGTCAGCTTCTACCGTCACAAAAAGGACAACCGTCTCCTTGCCGTAATTTCCCACATCGGCAACACCCGCCGCAATCAGGATGTTACGGTAAAGTTCAATCCGTCTGTCCTTAAAATGAAAAACTTCAAATCGGCAGCGGAACTCCTTGAAGGTCCCGATCCGGAATATCAGGAACTCTACGCCTTGAAGAAAAAAGCCAATCTGCCCACCGTCCGCATTCAGCTGAAGTGGCAGAACCCCGGCATCAAACTTCAAAGCTTCAAAAACAATACCCTGAAACTCCACCTGCCCGCTCACAGCTTTGCTTTAGTTGAAATAAAATAGGGATTGAAGGGGGGAAGAGAAGAAACTTTCCTTTCATAAAAAATACGGGGCTGTTGCAAAACCTCAAAAAAGGTGAGCAACAGCCCCGTATTTTTAATGGTACACCCATCCTCCTTCGCCGGAGGCTATGGAGGATAAAAAGGAACTTGATCCGGCTTCATTATATTACGCCGTGACAAGTCGCGCCTTAGCGATATGCGGCTATGCCGTCAACCCCGTGGGGACAAAAACACTTTTGTTGTTTTTGCGGTTTTGAGAAATTCTCTCAAAAACTCAAGTCCCGCCCGGGGTAACATAAAAAAACAGCCAACTTATTTCTAAGTTGACTCCGGTGGACAAGGCGGGAAGCGTCCATCGTGTCTGTGATGGGCGGTATGACCGTCGAATCCGGAAAACGCTTCATTTTTAACAAAATGCGGCGTTTTTTATTCCGGACAGTATACCGTACATTCATCTGTGATAAAAAATCCCTGCCGGACAATTTTGCGCCTTAAAATGTACAAAGAACATGAATTAAAAACTTTTTTGTCTGATTATGTTGTAAGATTTTATTCTTCAGAGCAACGCAATATAAAGGTGTGATTTTACCGTTTTGTTTCAGCTTTTCAGCATTGTTTTTATCGGTGTGCAACGGTATCTGTGACATTTTTCCTGTTTCCATATTGCAATAAAATGCATCAATTTTATAATTGTATTACAATTTCTGATACGGTATATTATTTGCAGCATTAAAACAGTTTGTCCGTTGACTTTTAACAATACAAAGGGAGTCAAAATGAAAAAGGAAGCCAACACTGTCTTTCGCAAAAAAATCTTCACTTTGATCGAATTACTGGTGGTCACCTCACAACTCTGCCGTGATTTTTTCAAACGCTTTATTTGTACGGATCAGTACGGATGTGTACGGAAACATACGGAGAGTGCCGCTCATAAAAATACGCCGCTTCATACTTGCAAAGCAAGTGCTTCATGTTTGCCGCAGGCAAACGCTTCATGCAGCAACGCTGCGCTTCACACGGCGGAGCCGTGCTTCATTCAATCAGCGTTCACGCTGATTGAACTGCTGGTGGTCATCGCTATTATCGCTATATTGGCAGCACTTTTGATGCCTGCATTGCAGGGTGCCCGGGAGCGTGCCAACGAGATGGATTGTACAAACAAACTTTCCCAGATAGGCAAAGCTGTCATGCAGTATGTGGATGATTTCGATGGTTACAAGCCCAAAGGCAACATTGCCAGGGGCGTTCAGGGGTATTGGTTCGCCCAGCTGGGCGGATTTCCTGAAGATCTGCCCAATAAGCGTTACATCGCCAATCCGTTTGCTTTTGATGATGACCGCACCCGCAGTTTCTGGAATTGCAAAGTGTACAGACGGGAAGACGGCACCATGCCCAGATGTTCTTATGGTGTCAATAAATATCTGGGATGGAATCTGCATTTGAGACTTGAACAATCAAGCCGTGTTGATGATAAGATTGAAAAAGTGCCGTCTCTTTCCAAAGCCTCCTATATTTACTGTGCGGTGATATACGGCATGGATTGTACCGCACAGCTGAACAACGGCTTCCGGACTATACACAATAAAAACACTTCCATGCCGATACTTTATCTGGATGGGCACTGCGGATCTGTCCGGCTTGATTTCCTGCAAAGCTGTATGAATACAAAAGCCAACAAACCGCTGAACCGCTCTTTCTGGGGTGTTCACTAAGTAACCGCAGCAAAAAAAGACTCTTTGATACGATTTCACCTATGGATAACAACATTTATTCTGTCGATGCCGCAAAGCTTTGCGACTCTCTTGAACTTGCCGTCAGATGGCTGACTGAAATTGCTATGGTCCGCAGTGAGGAGCAGGTAAACTTCCCCCCGAGGCTCTCTTATAAGCGCTGGCGCGGTGCAATACGGGGCGAGTACAGTGCCGCCGGACAGCAGTGGGAAATGTTCTGTCCGATGTGGCACACCGGACAGGCGATCAAAGCTCTGTGTCTGGCCGCAAAAGCCCTGGACAAACCTGAGCTGCTGGATGAGGCTGCCTTCAGTGCAGGATTTATCATGGACAACCGGATCACATCTTCTGAAGATGCCGGTTTGATCCCCGCTTTTGAAGATATTCCCGATCAAATCAATATTTCGGCGGTACTTGAATCGCTTGACGGTTTATTTTATCTTTCTGAAAGTACCGGCGACCTGAGTTATTCCGACGCTGCCGTACAGGCTCTCAAATGGGTCAGAGACCATGCCTGGGTGCCGGAGAAAGGTATCTTTAATGATATTTACGATCCGCAGAAGCGGCAATTTAATTTTGAAACCCGATCTCATCAGGGCCGTCCGCTGCTGGATGACGCCGTTTTTGTGACTGCCTGGCAGCTGACCGGCAACCGCTCTTTTCTTGATATGGCGCAGCGTATTGGAGAAACACTCCTTGAAAAAGAGAATCCGCAAGGCAATTGGATCGCTTATATCCCGTGCAATACCACCAGACAGGACATTCATCCGCGGCACGCCTACTGGTGGGGTATGCCGATGCGAAAACTCTACCATGCAACCGGAGACAAACGGTTTCTGGATTGCTTTGAACGCGGCGCTCAATGGTATGCCCGTGCCTTGCGTACGGACGGCGGCATCATCCGGCGGACCCGGGTGGACTTCAATACCGAAAGTTTCGGACATGCCACCAGCGGTTCCGCCTGTGCCGCCCGTTATTTTCTGCAGTATCAATCTGAAACAGGAAACAGCATTTTTGAACCTCTGCTCGGCAAGGCTCTCAACTACTGCATGAACATGCAGTTTACCCACCCGCAGGATCACAATCTGCACGGTGCAATTCTTGAAAAAATCATACCGCCTGCCGGAAGTGATGCTTCTCCCTATCATATCCGGGATCTCGGAACCATCTTTTTCATTCAGGCGGCAGCGGAATATCTGCTGCGTGAGAACAGTGCTGAAGCGTACCCCCTGCCAACAGCTTTAACAGAAAAATCAAATTATATTTTGTAATTCTTAACCAATAAGGAGGAAAAATGAACTGCAAAATTTTGATATTGTCGATGCTATTTTTCTGTGCATGGACCCTGTCAGCGGTCACGCTGGTGTCAAACGGCAAACCCCAAGCCGCAGTTATTCTGCCGGATGATCCATTTCCGGTTCAGAAACTGGCTGCCGAAGAATTGATCTATCATATAAAAAGAGCAACCGGGGCAACACTGCCGCTCTATTCTGAAAGCAAGGCGCCGAAAATGGATAATTATGTCTATATCGGTCCCTGCCGCAGAACTGCCGCTTCCGGTATTGATCATAAAAAATTGAGTCCTGCTGAATTTAAAATCGTTTCACAGAAAAATGAGCTTTTTATCTGCGGCAGTGATACAAAAGGCTCCATCGGCAGTACCTTTGCTCCAACCTGGCACGGAACGCTGTGGGGTGTTTATGATCTGCTGCGCAATGAACTTGGAATACGTTGGATCTGGCCCGGAAAACTCGGGGAATATATCCCGGAACGCAAGGATATTGTTTTCAAAGATTCAATGCGCTCCCGTAAACCCGCATTGCGCCATACCTCTTTTCAGGGCTTGAAATACAAGCCGTATCTTAAAAAATTCATGTTCAAAAATTCTCTTTCCTTTCTTGAGGCGCAGAAACGCTTTGTGCTCCGCAACCGTCTCGGTGCGATCGAACATATGCGGGCAGGACACAATTTTAACCAGTACTGGAAAATGTACGGCAAAACCAACCCGGAATTTTTTGCTTTTGTTCCGCCCAATGGACGCAAACCGCTGAAGGGTGATTCTACCGGACGCGTGATTGACTTGTGCTTATCCTCCCCCGCACTTCACAGACGCATCGTCAAAAATCACTTTGCAAGAAAAAAAGCCGGATCAGGAGAAAACCGTATCATTCTGACACTGAATGATACGCCGATCCTCTGTCAATGTACGACATGCCGCAGCTGGGATGCAAAAGATCCTGCGTTTGAAAGTAGTTCCTACTGGACAGGGAAGCGATCCATCACTACTTCTGAGCGTTTCATCATAGCTGCAACCAGCTGGGGCGAAAATGCCAAATTCAATACAGAAGTACAGCCATCTCTGAGCGACCGTTTCTGCCGCTTTGTCAACGAAGTGGTAAAACTTGCCCGGCAGCGTGATCCCAATATCAAGGCGATCGGCTTTGCTTATTCCAATTACACCAATCCGCCCGTCAATGAAAAAATTTCCAATATGCTTCTGGTGTATGTCGGTTCGCACTGGTTCCCGTACACCGATGCTATGAGCAAAAAATTCCGCGAACACATACTTGCATGGAAAAATGCCGGAATAGAAGAAGTTGTATTCCGTCCGAATCTCACCCATGCCGGAGCCAATCTGCCGGTATTTTATGCAAGAGAATTTGCTGCCGACTTCAAATTTGCCGCTCAGAACGGCATGGTCGGAGCCAGTCTGGATGCGTTGCTCGGCGCCTATGCCGTCCAGGGTCCGACATTGTATACGATCATACGGCTGATGGATGATCCCGCCGCTTCTGTCGAAAGTATACTCGATGAATATTACAGTTGTTTCGGTCCTGTGAAAAATGAGGTGCGTAATTATTTTGAGTTCTGGGAAAGACACTCGAACAAACTCAAAAACTATGATATGAAAAAAATCTGCCGTGAAGAAACTTTTAACGGACGTCGCGGAGGAACATTCAAAAATTATGTGACGATCGCTCACCGTCTGTTCTCTTTGAAAGATTTTGAAGATGCCGCAAAGCTTCTCGATCAGGCATGGCAGAAAAGCGGGTCAGATCCTCAGGCAAGAAAACGTGTGGAATATCTGCAAAAAGGATTGCGTGAAGCGGAACTTACAGTAAAGGCCCGTCTGGCACAGGTGAAATCCATTAAAGAACCGGGCGCGGAAAATAAACGCTCTTTTGAAAAGGCAGTACATGAGCTTAATCAGTACAGAGTAAAAATCGATTCTGATTTCACCGGCAATCACGCATATTTTCTGATGCGTGAGGCCCATGGTTCCAAGTGGCCTGTGCCGAAGAAAAAATAACCGTTCCAACGATGACATAAGCGGCTTCAACTGTTTTCAGTAAGCCGCTTTATTTTTGCTGTCCGGCGTAAAGTTTCAGGAGTTTTACCGGTAATTTTTTTAATAACCTGATAAAAATATGTTTTTGATGAAAAACCGCAAAGTTCCGGCAGCTGTTCCGGAGATATATCGGTATTGATGATCAAATTCAGAGCCTCATTGTGCCGCACTTGCATCAGATAATCAGAAATCGTGATACCATATCGCTTCCGGAATATTCTTCCGGCAGTCACTCTGTGGCGGTCGATCCGGGCGGAGAGTAAATCAACATTGAGTGCGGGATTATCAAATTCCTCATCAATGATCTGTTTTAATTCAGCCGCGAGGTCCCGGCGGACAGAAAGATGCTTCAGCTGTCCCGGCGTACTGACTTCGGTCAATATTTTGAAAGCCTCTTGCAGGATATGCAGCTGCCGTCCCGGCTTTCTGATATTCTTCTCTATATTGCTGAAAAGTTCAGACGGACAATTTCCGACCTTTGTTGCTCCCGGTTGGATTCCCAATGCTGAAAACAATTCGCCGGCGACAGGACCTTCAATCGCCAGCCAGCGGCAGTGAAAACCTTCCTCCGCCGGCATGAGAGAATGCAGAGAACCAGGTGGATAATACCATACCCAACCGGGTTTCACCCGATGGATTTCGCCATTATATTCAAACAGTCCACAACCGGCGATGCCCCAGAATATCTCGCCGAATTGAATTGTTTTCACTCTCGGACGGCGAGGCGGATACAGCAGATGTTCGCCGATGCTTCTGACATAAAAGCCCAAGTCCCCGGAATATCTGGAAAAAAGAAATCTATTTATCAATAAAGTTTCTTTCATTTATCTGCCCGCATTGTTTTTTTTACCTTTGAAAACTCCGGCTGCAGTGCATTTTGCCGGTATGCAGCCGATCAACTGATACGGTTAACATAGCATCAGCAAGAGAAAAAATCAAGTGTTTTTGCCTGTAAAAATTGCTTCAACGGCGGTTTGAGACAGAAATGCACAAAAATATAAAACAGAAAGCCAAAATTGAAAAAGACCGGAATTATGCCTGTTATCAAATACGCTTCAAGAGCTTTAAATGGACCTGATGGACCTGATGGACCTGATGGACAACTTTACTTTTTTTTGAGATAACGCTGAGCCGTGACAAGCCGCGCCTTAGCGATGTGCGGCTCCGCCGTCAACCCCGTGGGGACAAAAACACTCTGTGTTTTTGCGGTTTTGAGTAAATCTCAAAACCTCAAGTCCCGCCCGGGGGTAACATAAAAAAACGGTTCTTCGACGGTTTGTGACAGAATTGAGTAGAAAATCATAAAAAACAGAAAGACGGAATTGAAAAAGACCGGAATTGCACCTATTGTTAAGTGTCCAACCAAAACAGTAGGGGGTAAGCAATGCCGGTCAATCTCTACTATACACAGAGAGTCCGTGGATTTCAACAAGAAAGTGTAAAATATTCCAAAGAAAGTGTTGAAATCCGTCTAAAACGCACCAAACATCAGTGTCCGCACTGCGGTTCAACATCTGTAACTGTTGAACCACTCCGCAGTCGCCGCATTCGCGGCGAACCTTTGGGCAATTGTCGACAAGTCGTATTGGAATTAACCATCCACCGTTTGTATTGTCCCCGCTGTCATTTTCGCGGTCTTGAACATATTCCATTTCTTTCTCACCCCAAAGCCAGACTTACTAAAACATTAGAACGGACAATACTGGAATTACGTCCACATATGAGCATCCAAGCTCTTGCCAACTTCTACGGTTTGCGCTGGCATACAATTAAGGAATTGGAAAAAAAGCATTTAAAAAAGAAATATTCCCGTATCCCAACCGCTCATATCAAAGCCATCGGTATTGATGAAATCCATGTTGGAAAAGGTATGCAGAATCAGCCATATCTGACGATTGTCCGCGATTTACAATCGGGAGCAGTTATTCATGTTGGAGACGGCAAGGGCATTTCAGCCCTTGCCGGGGCTTTGAAAAAGTTGAAGAAAAGCAAATTGAGGATTGTAACAATGGATATGGCAAACAGTTATTACTCGTGGATTACCAACAACTTTCCCAATGCACACATTGTCTTTGATCACTTTCATGTTATAAAACTGATGAATGACAAGTTAGATCTTGTCCGCAGGCGGATAACTGCAAAAATGGATGATCTGCAGCGAAAACAGTTAAAAGGACTTCGTTTTATTTTTCTGCGTAACAACGAGGATTTACCGGAAGATGCCAAGATGATTTTAAAGAATATGCGTGGAGATTTTCAAGATTTGGGAGATGCTTATATGTTCAAAGAAGCGTTACGCAGCATTTATCGGCAGGCAAAGGATTCATACCATGCAAGAATGGCTTTTCACCGATGGTGTAAACTGGCTGAAGAAACCGGAATTCCGGAGTTGAAAACAATGGCAAGAACAATACGGGATAAGTTGGAGGGGATTGTGACCTACTGGACATTCCGGCATATCAGCAATGCAAAAATGGAGGGATTCAACAACAAGATCAGATGGCTGATAAAACAGGCTTACGGTTTCAGAGATCGTGAGTACTTCAAATTGAAAATCTATCAACTGCCGGAAATTTCAAGCACAAAAGAGATATGAGTTTTTGTCATAAACCGTCGATGAGGCAAAAAAACAGCCAACTTATTTCTAAGTTGACCGGAATTTTTAATGGTACACCCATCCTCCTTCGCCGAAGGCTATGGAGGATAAAAAGGGGCTTGATCCGGCTTCATTATATTACGCCGTGACAAGCCGCGCTTCAGCGATGTGCGGCTTTGCCGTCAACCCCGGGGGGGCAAAAACACTTTGTGTTTTTGCGGTTTTGAGAATGTCTCTCAAAACCTCAAGTCCCGCTTGGGAGTAACATAAAAAAACAGCCAACTTATTTCTAAGTTGACCGGAATTTTTAATGGTATACCCCAAGGGACTTGACAAGCGCTTTCGGCGCTTGTGCGGCTCCGCCGTCAACCCCGTGGGGGCAAAAACACTCTGTGTTTTTGCGGTTTTGAGAATGTCTCTCAAAACCTCAAGTCCCGCCGGGGGTAACATAAAAAAACAGCCAACTTATTTCTAAGTTGGCTGGTATTTTTAATGGTACACCCAAAGGGACTTGAACCCCTAACCTTCTGGTCCGTAGCCAGACGCTCTATCCAATTGAGCTATGGGTGCTTGGTTTTTCTTACCATGCTCTTAATATAGCATTGAACTTTTGAAATTGCAAGCAATAAAAAGAACAAAATTTGAAAAATTTTAGCGTTTGGAGAACTGGAAACGTCTGCGGGCGCCGGGCTGACCGGATTTCTTACGTTCTTTGACGCGGGCATCACGGGTCATCATGCCGTTGGCCTTGAGGGCAGCACGATAAGCTTCATCCAGTTTGACCAGGGCACGGGCGATTCCGTGACGGAGAGCGCCGGCCTGTCCGGTCATACCGCCGCCGTCGAGATTGGCAGCAATGTCAAATTTACCGATGGTTTCGGTAACTTTGAAAACCTGATTAACAAAACCACAGAGGGTTTCGCTGGGGAAATATTCGTTCATGGCTTTGCCGTTGAGAACGATCTTGCCGGTTCCGCTGCTGAGACGGACGCGGGCAACAGCACATTTGCGACGGCCGGTGGCCAGAACTTCATCAGTATTCTTGTTGATAGCCATGATTCTTTATTACTCCATAGTGATCTTGCGCGGGTTCTGGGCGGTGTGGGGATGTTCCTCACCGGCATAGACCTTGAGTTTGGCGAACTGAGCGCGACCGAGACGGCCGTGCGGCATCATTCCCCAGACAGCGTCTTTGATCAGACGTTCGGGATGCTGTTCACGAACCTTGGCAGCGGAGGTTTCACGGTATCCGCCGAAGTATCCGGTGTAATCAGCATACATTTTGCGTTCGTTTTTGTGTCCGGTGAAGACAGCTTTTGAAGCGTTGATAACAACAACAAAAGCACCGGTATCAACATGCGGAGTATAGGTCGGTTTGTCTTTGCCGCGCAGAGCGTTGGCAATCTTGACAGCCAGACGGCCGACAGGCGCTTCGGAAGCGTCAAACACAATGTGTTCGCGTTCGATTTCGCCAACTTTAGCCAAATAAGTTTTCATAATTTCTTTTTACCTTAATAAAGAGTTCTTCTCTCATCAAGCTTCCCGCCGGAAATGATTGACTTTCGCACTTTCAACCACTTTCGCGGATACCCATTTTTTTGTGTTCTGAATGATTCTCTGCAGCAGTCCGGTGATGATCGGGATGCCGTCCTGTTGCAGTAAAACAATCTGAACGTCTTATAACATACTGCCAATCAACTTAAAAGTCAAGTCTTTTTACAACATTTTTCAGGTTCTTTGCCGGTTTGCGGCAGAAATATGCCGGAAAACAGATGAAAACGAGGCTGCTGTCAGAAAAAATGTGATAAACTCCTGATATTTATTTGAGACAGCAGATTTTAAATTCCTGACGGGAAACGATCCTCTGCGGGAATACGTTTGCCTCTCAGTCCCGATATGAGTGAGCTGTTTTTCCGGCAGATTCAGGGAACACGACGTAAAAACCGGCAGAAGCTCTTTCGGGCGTTCTGCCGGGTGATTTGATTAAGAACCGGAGTTGTTTATTCTGCAACCAGAATCCGGAAATCGTGCCGCGGAATTTCGACTGAAAACGTATTGTTTCTGATCGGGAGGGACTTCTGATTTTCTGCGTCTTCAAGTTTTTTCAGAGACTTCATTCCAATTTTTCCGGGAAGAAGTTTAACCGTGAAGTTTCCTTTTCCGCCAAAGTTTGACAGCATAATGACCATTCTGTTTTTCTGTTTCCAGACCGTGACAAGAAGATCTTTATGGTTGTGTTCAAAGACTTTGTATTTCCCCTTTGCCCAGTAAGGATAAAGGCGGGGCGGATCAGCATAAAATCTCAAATCATTTACGATTTTATGCCATAACCTGACAGGTTGCCGGTTTTTGACTGAACCGTCCCAGGGCGCTATATCATGGGGGAGGATCAGGGCAAGCCACGCACGGGAGTGATGCCCGTCTTCATCATTTCCTTTAAAAATCATCTCTGAAAGGAAAATGCTGTTGATTCCGAATGCACGCCCCATTGAGACTGCCCGCATATAATCAAGATCTTTCCAGTGGTCGATATAATCTTTATCTGTAGAATTGTCATACCGTCCGGGCTGTTCTCCGTCAATGAAAAAGGTGCAATTTGCCAGAGACGGGATCAGCAAAGATGCACTTCCGTGCGCTCCGGACAGGTTCTCCAAATTGTTTTTTTTGTATTGATATGCCAGATAATGATAATGTTCGCGCAGCATCCAGAAGTCATATTCCGGGTGCATTCTTCCCTTTTCATCTTTGAATCCATAGTTCCGTGCCGGGTCAAAGAATGTTCGCGGATGGACGTTGTCTTCATAAAATGATAACAGACCGATCTGTTTGAGTTTGTCTCCGATCGCCCAGCCTCTGTATTTGATGTAAGAGGGGACTTTTCTCTGCTGCTGAATTACTGTTGCGCCTTTGAAGTCATAACTTTTTGAACGCCAGCGAGTGGAGCCGCCTTTTACAAATGTTCCGGCAATTCCGCCGCCCCATTCTGAAAAATAAGTCTTCATTTCCGGAATGGCAATCCCGAGAAGATCGCTGCAGTAATATTCCAGATAGGTGCTGCCGAATTTATCAGCAATGTCCCGGTACATTTTTCCGGTTCTTTCAATATCAAGCGCGGAAATATTCTGCGTTCCGGAATTGAAGCTGGGATGTCCGGCTGAAACCATGATGATTTTCCGGACATCTTTCAAATTTTTGTAAAACGGTTTATCCATGGTTGTCCAGCGGGGAAAAATGGTTCCGCGCCAGTTTTTCAGCGGAGCTTTCACCGGAGTTGCAAGCAGTCCGATGTCCCATTTCATCACTTCTGAAAGACGTTTTTCAGGCATGTTGATAAAGTTGATGTTGAAAATGACCTGACCGTTTTTCCGGGAGATCTCCAGGGCGCTGCGTGAGTCATCGACTTGCCAATCTCTGTCGCTGTCGGAAAAATAACAGAAACCGCGGTCTTCATTACCGAACCAGACAAACGGCTGGAAAGAACCGGGCGTTTTCCGTTCCTGTCCTTTGCTTTCCCAGACGACATCTCCCCGGATTTTTCGAGATGGTGTATATCCGGCGAATCCGCCCAGCGGAGTTTGTCCGAGTTTTTTGGAGCGATCCATTTTGCGGTAGGTCACATCCGTAATATTCTGATAAAGTGTTGCCTGATCCTGTTTCAGCGGCAGATTCAGAGAAACTCTTTCCGGATGAAAATCTTTTCCGGGAACAACCGTAAAAGTCATCCTGAGAACGCCATCCGGCTCAAGTCTGTTTTGTATGGTCCAGACAGCTCCTGCGGCATCAGCCTTCTGTTCCCAGAGAACAGCATGACCATTTTTCTTGAGTTTGCTCCGTTTCCAGGGGAAAGATACGCCGTCAACAGTCAGATTGACCGGTGCCGCAAACAGGGATTCAGTTGCATTTCCGACGGTCGGTTCCAGCTGATAAGCAGTTGCCTGCGAAAGAAAACCATTGGGACAAACGGTATAAGTTCTGCCGGATATTTGAATTGTGTCTCCCTGAATCTTCAGCGGAGCAAATCCGGCAAAACCATGATCCGTTTTCAGCTCTTTTTCAAAGGGGAAATTCTGTTTGTGGAAAACGGTTTGTCCCATGAGACGCCGTTTGACCCATTCTTTCAGATGTGCATTCTGGAGCCGGAATCCTCCCGCCATAAATCTTCCGGAATAGAGGTCCATGTGATAGATTGCGGCATAACCGGTTCCGGAAATCAGAACTTTTCCGTTTTTATCCAGATAATCCGCTTTTACCGTGAACGAACCTGTAAAATCATTTCTGATCCGGAACGATTGATTGGTAATCAGGTTATCTTTATAAGAAAATGTTTGCTGTCCGATCACTTCCCCATCGGAGCTGACAGCAGAAAATTTCACGGAGCAAACATCTCCGGCGCAATTTGCATAAGGTGTTTCAATCCGGTCGAGAATGATTTTGTTTTCTGACGCGAAGAAACGAAGCTGAAAATCGGCTTTCCCCGGGTAGAGAAGCTGAAAACCTTCCGGCAGCGGAATTTCAACTTCCGGCTTTTTATAAGCCGTTTCCCGTTTGTTGATCTGCAATTCCCCGATCTTGAGATTTGAGTTCGGCAGGACCCGGATGAACGGACGGATCTTTTTTACAGCTTTCTTTCCTGCCGGAGTTTTTATTTTCTGAGTGACTTCTGAAATTTTCCCCGGCGTGATCGTTTCGGAGAGCCGGACGCCCTGCCATACGTTTTTTGCATCGTACAAATATACGCCGACATGGAATTTTCCGGTACCGGAGGCTTTGAACCGGATTTTCAGAATATCATTTTCGTTGATATTTTGAGGAGTCTTCGGATAAGATTCTACGGTTTGTGCGTTGGAAGTGATGATTTTCAGACTGGAAGTTTCCGGTTTTCCGTCCCCTGTCATTCTGATTGCAACGGCCTTTGTGGTTCTGTTATACATCCAGTTCCGGAAAACAGGTGCTTCTGCAAGGTTTTTTCTGTCGAAAATTTCCGGCATTTTTAATTCAAAATCATGACATTTTACCCTGCCTGATTGAAACAGAACAAACGGACGGATTCTTACGGCATTTGCTTTATTGATAACAATATTTGCCGAATAGGGAACCGGTTTTGCAGAATCAACTTTCATCAGCTTTCCGGTTGCCATGCCAAGCCATTTATTGTTTTTATCGTAGAAATGACACCCCGCTGCGGCGGTTCCTTTTCCGGAAAACGCCGCCTTGAGAGTCAGCGTCATGCCCTGAGAAACATTCTGTGGCTTGCTGTCAAAAAATTTGATCCCTTTTTTGCCCGGAGCTGCCTGGACAATGCCATTTTTGACTTGAAATTGTGCCGCAGGATATTTTCCGTCTGCCCGCCAGTTTGTCCAATTTCCGGCGGTAAGTTGAATCAGCACTGTCCCGGCGAGAAAGAATGTAAAAAATTTCATTGTTGCCTCCGGATAATCAGAATGCAGTGAAGTAGGTGTCTGTGGGCTTTGTATTTCCAACCTGACGGATTGCTGCATGAGTTTTTGCGCTGCCGTCAAGATGCAATCCGTTTACTTTTTTGCCATGCCGTCCCCAGGAGATTTTTGCAGATCCGTGACAATGATCGGCAGAAAACTGGTTGAATGATCTGGCGTGAGCATCAATGAGAACGATCAGGTCAGCATGAACAGCTTTCGGGAGAGTGGACATTTTCTGCACTTTTCCTGTTGTGGAACCATCCTGTGTTGTCCCCAGAAGTTCCGTGACACCATAGGTGATCATGGCGTTGCCGTAAGCATCTCTGCCGATATAACCGTCAGTTCCGCTTTTGACCGGTGCTGCAGGACATTTATAGGGTGACGGTTTCAGAGACGGGTTGTTGTCTGCCGTTGCAGGCGCAATCCTGTAAGGAATATATGCCTCTAAAAGTCGATACCAGACAACGCTTCCGTTAGAAGTGGTATGTCTGTGGAGCAGATAACCATTGTTGTCATCCTGATACATTGCAGCAGCGTTACCGAGCTGTTTCAGGTTATTGATGCATGATGAGGTCAGCCCCTGCTGTCTTGCTTTGTTCAACGCCGGCATAAGCATTGCTGCCAAAATGGCGATAATGGCGATGACCACCAGCAGTTCTATGAGAGTAAAGGGGCTGGATGCGAGGGGAAAAGACAACTTTTTTTCACGAGAAAAAAAGTTTTCTTTTCCCCTCGCGCTCCCCTTTTCTTTCAAAAAAAAGCGGGGTGGTTTTGCTCCCGTTGGTCGCAAAATCCGACAATTTCTTCTGCGGAAAAACATAACTTTATTCTCCTTGTTGTAAGGTTGAGGTTGATTTGCCAAGAACACTGATGCTGCCCCGGTCGTGAAAGACCGACTGAAAAACGAATTTATGATTCCGGTATACCTTGCCGCGGATGACATCCCGTATGACTGAAAGTGCTTTGATTGCCATTTCCCGCAAGGGCTGATCCACCGTTGAAAGCGCGGGGAACATATTGCCGGGATGATCGAAACCAACCACAGAAACATCTTCAGGAATGACCCGTCTGCATTCCATAAGTCCCTGAATGATGCCCGAAGTGAAAGCCGCGCCGGGACTGACGATTGCTGTCGGCGGCTCAGGCAGACTGCACAACCGCAGTGTCTCCCGCCGGGCATACTCGCGCCAGGGGAGTTTTGAGCCTTTGATGACGGGAATCGCTTCAGGCGGTGCATGTTTCAAAAAACTTTCACTGCGCTGCTGCGTGTGTCTGTAAGGCAAAATACGGCAGAGATAGGCAATCCGCGAGTGCCCGGCGCGACGCAAATACGCCATTGCCTCTTTGTAAGGATCTTCTTCAAGAGTGACATTATAACGTTTCCCCTCTGTGTAATCATTGTTTTTATTGATATAGACCAGAGGCAGGAAATCATATTTTTCCTGATCAAGTATTTTGCTGAAAACGTCTGTTGAATGTGGAATGATGAAACCGTCGCAGTTGCTTTTTTCAATCCTTTCCAGAACAGCCTGCTGTGTTTTTTCCGGACAGGAGAGAAAGACAAGTTCAACATCCTGAAAAAACGTGGAAAGCAAACAAAACTGCAGCAGCAACAGTTGACCGTAAAAACCCGTGAATTCCGCATCTGAAATATAATGCAGAATACCGATACGGAGCCGTTTTTCTGCGGCATCTGCCACAAATGTTCCGTAATGAGGACGTTGACAGATAAGTCCCTGAGCAGTCAGAATACTCAAACTTTTCCGCAAAGTCAGACGGCTGATTTTCAACTGTTCCGCCAATTTGATCTCAGACGGCAGCATTTCTCCCGGTTTCAGGTGACCGTTCCGGATTAAGCCAGAGAGATAATCCGCTGCCTGCTTGTAAAGCGGTTCGCCGGAATTATTGGTTTCAAACTTGAAATGCATCGGCATTTTTCCTTTTTGAGAGAGCTTTTTTAAATGATGTAAGCACACTTGTATTCATTAGTAATATAGCAGATGGAAAATAAAAAGTCAACAGAAGAAAAAATTTTTCTGCAAAATAATGACAAAAAACAAGGCGTTTTTTTCCCGGAGTCAACTGTTTCCGGAAAAAGTATGTGAGAAAAATTTAAAAATTGAGCAAAAGTTGTGTTGCAAATCATTTTTTTGCGTGTTATCTTATTCAGCAGCACCAATTTTTAACCATATTCAAACAGGGAGATCATATTATGGCTAATGAACTTGATGAATTGACCGGTCCTGTGAATTCTGCAGGAAGAGATATCAATGTGATTGAAAAACAGCTGCCTGTCAAAGTCGGATTCGGCTCCACTTTGTTTGAGATCATGCTCTGGGTCTGCGGTATCCTGCCCGGAGTGATTTTCCTTTTTATGAAAATCGGTGCCGCCAATTATTTCCGCAAACTTCAGCAGAAAATCCAGGCGGATGCTTCTCAAATCGACAATTATCTTGAGCAGCGTGTGATGATTCTTCAGAACGTGGCTCCTCTGGTTGCCAAGGCAATTGATCTGGATAAAGATGTAATGAAGACCGTTGCCGCTTTCAGGGGCGGTATGCTGCCGGATGCCAACCGCAATGCCGTGGCTCAGGATATTGACAGCGCTTTCGGCAGACTCTTTCCGCAGGTTGAGGCTTATCCGGAACTGAAAGCCCATGCCGCCATCGCCGATGCCATGCAGCAGAACAGTTATCTTCAGAAAGAAATCACCGCGGCACGCACTCTTTACAACGATACCGTCAATCAGTGGAACAATGATCTTTTCTGCTGGCCGACCAAGATGATCGTCGCCGCCAAAGCCGGATATACCACCCGTATTCCCTTTACAGCTTCAGCCGACATCAAAGCCCGCGCCCGTGAGGTATTCTTTTGATTGAAGATATTTACGAGCCTCTTTCCCGGTACCGTGATGAGTTCCGGGAAAAGTTTTCGCGTCTGACGGCTGAGAAGTTTGAAGAACTCAAACAAACTTCAGGCGTTGACGTTGACGCCAATATAAAACTGGTTGCCGAAATACGGAAACTTGAGGCTCTCAAGAGTAAAATCGAACAGCACCACATGCTGTGGGGAATACTCTGTTTTCTGTTGATCGCCCTCGGCATTGCCGGACTTGTGATACTTTGTATCGTGATTTTTGCCGAATCACACAGTTTTTCAAAGGAGTGGATTATTGCTTCTGGAGTTGCGGTTGCGGTGTGTCCGCTGCTGTTTTTCTGCTGGAGTTATCCCGCATTCAAGGCTGCCGGAGAGAAAATTGAAGCTCTGGCAAGGGAAATTGAAGAAAAAATCCGCCTTGCCTGGGAGCAGATGGCGCCGCTGAATGCTCTTTTTGCCTGGCATATTACAGCTGAATTGATTGAAAAAACTGTCCCCCGTATTCAATTTGACCGCTTTTTTACCGAAGCACGCTTACAGGATTTGCGGGAGTCTTTCGGTTGGAGTGACCAATTCAATGCTGATAAATCCGTCATTCATACGCACAGCGGCGTCATCAATGACAATCCCTTTGTCTTTGCCGAACTGCGCCGTCAGGAGTGGACAGAGAAAACCTATTACGGACATCTGGAAATATCCTGGACGGAACGGGTCCGCAATTCTGAGGGAAAGTATGAGACAGTCCGCCGTTATCAGACTTTGACGGCGACAGTGACAAAACCTGTTCCCTGTTATTTGAATGACAAAGTGCTTATTTTCGGCAACGAAGCCGCACCAGATCTTGAGTTTTCACGCGAACCATCGGATCTTTCAGGAGAAGAAGGCGGGCTCTGGAACTCCATCAAACGCTCGCACCGGATGGGGCAGCTTAAAAAATTTGCCCGCAATCTGGATGATGATTCAAACTTTACCATGATGAGCAATGAGGAGTTTGAGCTGCTCTTTCATGCCAAAGACAGAAACGATGAAGTTCAGTTCCGTCTGCTTTTTACGCCGCTGGCACAGCAGCAGATGGTCAATCTTCTCAACGATAAGACGGTCGGTTTTGGAGATGATTTTTACTTTATCAAAGATAAAATGATCAATCTGATCATCGCTTCACATTTGAACGATATCAATTTCAGTCATGCTCCGGAGCAGTTTGCCGGATACGAGTTCGAGAGTATCAAAAGTTATTTCCAAAAGTACAATGAAGAATTTTTCAAGGCGGCATATTTTGCACTGGCGCCTCTGCTGATTGTGCCGCTGTATCAGCAGACCCGCCCGCGTGCGGCAATTTACGGAGAAAAAGAAAAATGCCGTTCTGCGTTCTGGGAACATGAATCTCTTGCCAATTATTACGGAGACAGCCGCTTTGAACATCCTGAGTGTATCACGCAGAATATTCTCAAGACCCGCTGCACGGCACGGGATTCTGCCGGGAATGCAACCGTTGAAGTGACCGCTTACGGATTCCGTGGCGAGAACCGCGTCGAGATCGTTCCCGTGTACGGAAATGACGGCAAATGGCACAATGTGCCTGTTGAATGGGTGGAGTATCTGCCCGTGGAACAGACACGTTCCATGTATTTGAAAGATATGCCGGAATCAAAAGAAAGCGGTACTTCAGACGGAAAAAACGCCCTCTGGCGCCGTTCCATCTTCTCTTATCTTGACTGAAATCAGCCGCGCGGATGAAATTTTTTGTGGACTGAAATCAGTTTGCTGCGGTCAATATGGGTATATATTTCCGTCGTGGCGATATTGGCATGTCCGAGCATTTCCTGAATAGCGCGCAAATCGGCGCCGTTGGCAAGCAGATGACTGGCAAAGGAGTGGCGCAGGGTGTGCGGATGTATGCTCTTTGTGATACCCGCCCGTTCTGCGGCAAGTTTCACGACTTGCCAGATGCGCTCCCTGTCAAGCTGTTTGCCTCTGAAAGAGAGGAATACCGCAGGGTTTGACGGATTGTTTGCCGTCAACAGCGGACGGGCTTCTTCCAGATAACGTTTCAGCTGACGCATGGCGGGTTTGCCCATCGGAACCAGACGGGTTTTGTTGCCTTTGCCGGTGATACGCAGCATTTCAAGTTCAAAATCAATGGATTTTAATTGCAGTCCCGCCGTTTCTGAAACCCGGAGTCCGGAGGAATATAAGAGTTCAAGAATTGTCCGGTTGCGGACTTCAAGGGGATCATCGTCCTTTGTTTTAAAGGCTTTCAGCAGAGCTAAAACTTCCTCTTCAGACAGAAAATCCGGCAGAATTTTCCAGAGCCGGGGGGAATCCATAACTTCGGTGATATCCACCGGGATACGCCCCTCGTTTTTCAGATAGCGGAACAGCATTTTCAGGGCAATCAAATGCCGGGCGATGGTGGAGCTTGCCAGGGATTTATCTCTTAAATCATCCAGATAATCCAGCAGCATTTCACGGTCAGCCTGCTGCCAGGTGGTGATGTTCTTTGCGGCGGATAAATACTCCGCCGCCGATTTCAAATCCGTTTCATAAGCGGAACGGGTATTGCGGGCAAGTCCCCGTTCAAAGACGGTGAACTGCCCGAATTCTTCAATGTCCCTGAGCAGAAGTTCCATTATTTTACGGTTCCTCTGCGTCCGTAACGGTGGCACTCAACCAGCCAGTCAACCGCCTCTTTGCCGGAGTCAACCACTTTAAAGAGATTCATATCTTCAGGAGAAATCATCCCCTCTTCAAGCAGAGTGTTCTGAGTCCAGTCAATGAATCCCTGCCAGAATTTTTTGCCGACGAAGACGATGGGAACCATATTGATTTTATTCGTCTGCACCATGGTCAGAACTTCGCTCAATTCATCAAGCGTACCGAATCCGCCGGGATAGACGATCAATGCGGTGCTGTATTTGAGGAAACAGACTTTGCGGACAAAGAAGTAACGGAAAGAAAGTGAATCCGTCTGATAGGTATTGGGGTGCTGCTCCATCGGAAGTTCAATGTTGAGTCCGATAGAGGTGCCGCCGGCTTCAAATGCACCGCGTGAGGCGGCCTCCATGATGCCGGGACCGCCGCCGGTGATGACACCGTATCCGGCATCAACCAGCAGTTTTCCGGTATTGCGTGCCTCGGCATACAGCGGATTGTCTTCTTTTGTCCGTGCTGAACCGAAGACGGATACCAGCATCTCGGGCATTCTTGCCATGTAGTCAAAGGAATCGACAAATTCTGACATGATCCGCAAAATGCGCCAGGAGTCCGCGGGGATGAATTCTGAATTGTTGTTAAGTCCCAGATTGTCGGAACGTTTCAAGTCATTTGCCATAACACACCTCCTTATTTTATCAGTTCAAAACATGCTTCAGCCGCCTGCTGCGCCGCGTTGCTGCCCTGTGGTGAAAGCAGAGAAACAACTTCACGCATACCTTTTTCAACTTCATCTCTGCGTTTTCCGCCGGGCAGAATGGACTCAATCGGCTCCAGCAGTTCTTCAGGGACAAAGTGATGTTGAAGGAACTCTTCAAAGACGGTTTTATTTGCGATGATGTTGACCATTGTGAAGTATCCCCGGTAGAGGGTGACGACCCAGCTTGCCAGACGGATGGTCACGGGATTCATTCTGTATCCGACAACCAGCGGCAGACCGGCAATGGCGGATTCAACGGTCACTGTTCCGCTTGCGGCAAGTCCGGTTCCCGCCAGCTGCTGCCATTTTCCGGTATCACCGCAGCTTAAAGTGATTGCCGGAAGTTCCGGATTATTCTTGCGGTAAACGGCAATTTTTTCTTCGCAGAGTCTGACGATTTTTTCACGGGGAGCGGAAATATGAAATTCCAGTTCCGGGTGTTTTTTTGCCAGTTGAAGTACGGTGTCAAGCATAGGCTCCAGCAGGCGGTTGATCTCCATGACCCGGGAGCCGGGCAGGAGCAGAAATTTTTTCGGATCGCGCACGATGGAAACGTCTTTTCTTTCGTTGACAATGTCGATCAACGGGTGACCTACAAACTCCGCCTTGAGGCAGGTCGGCGCAAACACGTCAACTTCAAAGGGAAAGATGACCAGCATTTTTGCACAGATTTTTGCCAGAACCGGCAGACGCCATTTGCCCCACACCCACAGATGAGGGCAGACATACCAGATGACTTTGATTCCGCTGAAATACATTGCAAAAGCGTACATTAAATTGAATCCGGGGTAGTCGATCAGCACAACTGCATCGGGACGCTCTCTGCGTGCGGCGCGGACAAGTTTGAAATATATTCCGATAAAGGTGAAAAGCAGTTTCAATACTTCAACCACGCCCATGACGCCCAGTTCGGTTGAATCCACTTTGACGGGGATACCGGATGCCATCATCCGCGGACCGCCCATACCCGATAGTTCAAGGTCAATGTTTTTTTCTGCGGCAAGTTTTCTGAGAGCCTCTCCCAGACGCGCTCCGTAGAGGTCGCCGGAGGCTTCTCCTGCAAAAATCCAGATTTTTTTCATGATAATTTTCCTGTTTGAGAAATTTTACGACGATAAAATACAACTCTTTTTCCATTGTTTCAAGGTGCTTTGAGGGAAGAACTGTGTTTTTCTGAAAATAAAAACAGGAATTATTTTCACTTTTGTTTGAAAAATGCTTGAAAATCAAAAAGAGACTGTTATATTCTATACAGGTAAGGTAAAAACGGCAACAACAGGAGGATACCGTGAACCGTTCCAGTCAGCGGGAAGCCATATTGGAAAAACTCCGTTCGGTGAAATGTCATCCGACGGCGGAGGAACTCTATGATATGCTGCACGATGCCATGCCTCATTTGAGTCTGGCAACGGTCTACCGCAATCTGGAACAGTTGGGAAATGCCGGAATTGTTACGGTGCTTGACGGTGCGGGCGCAAGACGTTTTGACGGAAATATTGTTCCGCACCATCATAAAAGATGCAACTGCTGCGGCAAAGTTTCGGATTTGGAATTTGATGCCCTGTCGGTTCTGGATAAAACAGTTTCCTCTCTGCTGCCGCATATCGGGTGTGATTCCTGTAAAATAGAATTTTCCGGCGTTTGCGCCGTGTGTGAGGGGGCAGACAGAAAATGAATGAATACTGTAAAAAGTATGGACTTTGTTGGAAGAAGTCCGGAAAATAAAACAGAGGAGACAAGAGAAAATGAACAAAACTTATGAAATCCGCCGTTGTGCTGAATGCGGAGCCATGATCGAGGTGCTCAAGGACTGCACCTGTTCCGGTTGCTGCGGTTTTTCCTGCTGCGGCAAGCCGATGGAGCTGCTCAAAGAGAACACCTCCGACGGTGCCGTTGAAAAGCATGTGCCGGTCATTGAGGCAAAGGGTAACGGTGTGCTGGTCAAGGTCGGTGAAATCGCTCATCCGATGATTGAAGAACACTATATCGCCTGGATCGAAGTTACCAGCGGCAGCGTTGTCATGCGCCGTCAGTTGAATCCCGGTGAACCGCCTGAAGCATTTTTTGAGATCCCTTACAGCGACAAACTCGTTGCCAGGGAATATTGTAATAAACATGGTTTGTGGAAAAAATAATGAGTAATTTGTGTTTTGATGCCGTGCCGGTCTCTCCCAATGTCTGGTGGGTCGGCGCCCGGGATTGGAGTGTCCGCAATTTTCACGGATACGAAACCAATCGAGGTTCTTCTTACAATGCCTTTCTGGTGATCGACGAAAAGGTGACCGTGATTGATGCGGTCAAGGCGCCTTTTGTTCCGGAAATGCTGGCGCGTATTGCCAGTGTCATTGATCCGGCAAAGGTGGACTATGTGATTTCAAATCACTCCGAACCCGACCACTCAGGCGGACTTCCGGAAATCATTGCCGCAACAAATCCTGAAAAGGTTTTTGCGTCAACAGCCGGCACCAAAACACTGGCGGCTTATTACGGACTTGAAAATATCACCACCGTCAAGACCGGAGACAGCATCTCTCTGGGCGCAGGCAGCATTGCCTTTGTGGATACCAAGATGCTGCACTGGCCCGACAGCATGGTGAGTTTCTATGACCGGGATAAGGTATTGTTTTCACAGGATGCTTTCGGTATGCATCTTGCGGCATCTCCCATTTGGGCTGATGAGTGCGATACGGCTGTTCTGGATTATGAGGCGCGCAAATATTTTGCCAATATCCTCAATCTTCAGGCGGACCGCGTCATCGGACTGCTGGACTCCCTGCCGGGACTGAATCTGGATATCAAAATCATTGCGCCCGACCACGGTCCGTTGTGGCGTCAGGATCTTGAGTGGATTCTGAATCTTTACCGTGATGCGGCGGAGCAGAAATACCGCAAGCATGCATTGGTTGCATTTTCCACCATGTGGCATTCTACTGAGAAGCTTGCGTTTGCTCTGGCTGAGGGTATCCGTGCAGCGGGCGTTGAAGTTCAACTCTGCGATCTTGAAGCCAATGACCGCAGTGCTGTGATGACTGAGGTTGCCCGTTCAGGATTGATTGCTTTCGGTGCGCCGACGATGAATAATCAGATGTTCCCGAAAATGGCGGATGTCCTCAATTATATCAAAGGCTTGCGTCCGAAAAACAAGATCGGTTTTGCTTTCGGTTCCTACGGCTGGAGCGGTGAGGGTGCCAAACAGATTGCCGCTGAACTTGAGGCTATGGGCGCAGAGCAGCTCGAACCTCTCTTTCAAGTTAAATATATGCCGTCGGCAGAAGATCTCTGCAAGATGACTGAAATCGGTAAAAAACTCGGTGCCGCTTTGATTGAGCGTTGCCAATAACCAAATGGAGAATAAAAAAATGGAAAAGTATGTGTGCGAAGTTTGCGGTTATGTCTATGATCCTGCCGTGGGTGATCCCGATAACGGCGTTGCTCCCGGAACGGCTTTTGCGGATATTCCGGATAGCTGGGTATGTCCCGAATGCGGCGCAGGAAAAGACGAATTTTCCGCTGAATAAGACTTTTTTCAGCCGTTCTTGAAAGGACCGTTTATGAAACGTTGTACTGTTGCTTTGGCTGTACTGTGTGCTGCACTTTGTTTTCAGGGATGCACGTCTGCTGTAACTGAGGCGGTGCAGAAATCGGGAAATCTCCGTGTCAGCATGACCAAGGCTGAAGTGCTGAAAATCATGGGGACACCTCTGCAGGATGAGACTTTCTGCAAGCCTGATGTCTGGTATTATTTTGCCGGTCAGGTCTGGGCAGACGGACTTGTGACTGAAGATGAGTGTCTGCCGCTGGTCTTTGAGAACGGCAAACTTGCCGGCTGGGGTATGGATTTCTATGCCCGGTACCGTATTCTTGTCGAGAACGGGAAGAAAAATAAAAACGGCAAAACGTCAGCGGTGGAAAATCCCGCTGAAAAAACGGCGGAAAAAACTGATAAAAAATAGTTTTCCGTCCTCTTGAAAAAAGAAAGATCCGGAAGAAGCAGAAGCAACTGTTTCTCCGGATTTTTTTGTTTTCAAAAAAACGGCATTGGTTGGACCCGGAGGGACAGAATGGACTGTTTTGCATTACTGCGTTCATGTAGTCCATCAGGTTCATGTGGTCCATCAGGTCCATCAAAAACTCTGTCGCGCTTTTCAGTCACAAACCGGAAAACAACCTTTTTTTGCAAATGCACTTGATTTTGATAATATCCGGCGTTATATTTTATCAACAGGGCAAACTACATTGGCAAACTACATTTTGTGGGTGAACTATGCGTTTGAGAAACGGCATGACAAAGAAGGATTTTGTTGTTGAGACTTTGCGCAACGATATCCGCAGCAACAATTTTCCCGGCGGCACTCTGCCGGCAACGTTGGAGCTGGCGGCTCATTTCAAAGTCAGCATCCGTACGATTGATCTTGCGTTGAAGCAGCTTCGCGGAGAGGGGCTGATACGGGGGGTCCGCGGTACGGGTATATTTATCAATGATGAACCGCAGGATGTTTCAAATCTTACCAGCAGGCTCATTCTTCAAATCAGTCCGCGGGATACATTTTACAACGGCGAACCATATCAGTCTTTAAAGCGTGAAATTTTCAGCCGGGGATATTTTCCGGTGAATCTGCCGCCGCTTACCGGAGGTGATGGCGCAACTTTGATTGAAAGAGCTTCTATGACGCAGTTGCTCCGCGCTCCCATCAGAGGAGTCATATATCACGGCGCAAGTTACTGGCGTGAACCTTTTCTTGAAAATTACCGCAATCTGCGCTCTGTTTGTATTGTGCGTTACGATGCTGAAATCGAACCGCCCGGCAGCTGTGTGCTGACTGATTTTTTTGAGGGCGGCAGAATCATGATGAAACATCTTATTGAAAGCGGTGCAAAAAGAGTCGCTCTGCTCTTTCACTGGCGTTCTTCTGATGTTCCGAGTGCACCGCAATATCTTGCAGGACATCCGGATACTTTAACATACCATGGTGCGTGTGAAATGGCTCAGGCGTCAGGTTTGCCGGAACCGGCTGAAATTTATTCAACTCTTCCGAACGTCGCCGATGGCTTTGATTGGAAGGCGTTGAGCAAATTTGATGCCCTTTTGTGTGCTTCTGATTTGCTTGCTTACCGGGCGGCTGAGGAACTTGAAAAGCTCGGTGTCAGAACACCTGACGATGTTCTCATCTGCGGTCAGCAGGAAACCGTTTGGAGTTCCGGATGCGGCAGGAAAATCACCACTTATTCCCCGCAACCGGAAAAATTGAGCCGCATTGCCGTTGATCTGCTTGAATCCGGCGACAGACAAACGGTTTTGGTCAGACCTGAATTGATAATACGCAAAAGTACAATAAGACAATAAACAAATTTTTTCAGGAGGTAGAAAGAATGAAATCATTTAAAAAGTTTTTTACATTGATTGAACTGCTGGTGAATGCTGCTTGTAAAACAGGTGTTTTGTATAACCGCTGCGGCATGCTGTTATCAAAGGGCGGCGCGTTTGTACGGATGAGTACGGATAAGTACGGAATGGTACGGAGTCAGGCGCCGCAGAATACGGCTGGTTTCGCCCAACAACAAAATACCCCGCTTTCCCCCAATCTCTCCCCCTTTACTCTCATAGAACTGCTGGTTGTGATTGCCATCATTGCGATTCTTGCGGCGATGCTGATGCCTGCGCTGCAAAAAGCGCGCGACCGTGCCAAAACAGTCGGCTGTACCAATAATTTGAAACAAGTCGGCAACGGGTTGAATATGTATAACGCTGATTACAAGAGCTGGCTGTATGCCGGAGATAAAGAACCGCGCAAAGACTTCTGGATAAAACTTTGCAGTTACATAAATGCCGACAGTAAAAAAACTGTCGGGGACTCGCTCTACGGTATGCCGACAGGAGCGTTGAAGTGTCCGGCAGGAGATCCGAAGGCGGTATGGACAGGTATCCTCACTGACTATGGTCCGAATCTCTGCCTCGGCAAAAGTGGAAAATTTGCTCCGTGGCAGCGTTTTGATAACGGATTTTTTCACACTGCCGCTATCAAGTGGCCGTCGCGTATGCTCTATTTTGCCGACATCAAACGTTTTTACAACAATGGTCCGTCCTGTACGCCCGACTGGGGCGGCGATCGTGAGGGAAATCACGATGCGCGCCACGGCGGTTTCGGCTATATCAATGCCTCTCTGCTCGACGGTCATGTGGAAACGTTCCACTATCTTGCTTTTGAATCCAGATACAAAGGCTACCGTTACCGCTACCATGCGGGAGACACTCTCGGCGAAAGATAAAACAGTCAATAAACATCATACCACATAAACAGGAAATTGCAAATATGAAACATTTTTACCGGATTTTTATCTGTCTGTTGATCTTTTCTTCAGTTACGGCTGCAGAATATATCATTCAGCCTTTCAAAGATAAGGCATTGAGATTTACCAAACCCGGCGGCGGGGAGGAAATCAAACTTTTTATGACGACCTTTGATCATTTGACATTAAATTCCGACTGGAGCCGGGGACGCGGTAAAGCCACCGGCGTCAGCAATGTCAATCTTGCTCTGCGCGGACTGCGGGGCTTTGATACTAAAACCGCTTATAAAGCTGAACCGGATGAAGATCTCAAATATCCGGCATCCGGAAATGTCAATCCGCACGCCGGTACTGTTATTTTCTGGATGGCAGGTCTGGATCACAATCCGGGAGACAGATTCACCAACGGCAAAAAACGTACCAATATTGCTCTCTCTGAACTGCGGTTCGGTGACGGAAAAGAACATATTTCCATCAAGATTTATGAATACAACGGTACTCTCTGCGCCCTGTGGAGCAGTTCAGCTGCTCCTGAAGTCAAAGGACTGAGCGCAATCGCTGTCTGCGAAACAAGGATTGACTTTACCCGCAACCAATGGTTTCAGGTGGCGGTCAGCTGGAACCGGAGTCATCTGTCTCTTTACGTCAACGGCAATCTCCGCAAACGGGTTTCCATGCCCTCAAAAATTGCTCTGACTTCAAAACTCCGCATTAAAAACGAAGATTCCTTTATCGGTGTCCGCAGTAAATTTTATGATGACGACCACCGTTGGGCAGTCGGTATTGATGATTATATGATTCTCAAACGTCCTTTGACGGACATTGAAATCGCCAATTACTATCATAAATTGATAAAAGGCTCAACCGGTCAGGCACGGGTTTTCAACGTGAATTTCAACGGCGTGGATACCGGTGCAAAAAAGATTGAACGCCTGGAAGCGGTGTTTGATCTTTCAGGTCTTGACCGGGATGAACGTCAAAAACTCAACAGCGGAAAACTGCCGATAGAATGTACTTTGATTGCTCCTGACGGTAAAGTAATCAGTTCCGGAAAAATCAATATCCGTACAACCAATGCCGCGCACATATTCAACAAGGTGGATAAGCCGGGCAAATATACCCTCAAAGTTAAAGTCGGTAAACATACCGGGACATTTACAGTAAACCGTCCGGATTTCTCATTCCTTGGCAACAAAATCGGAGAAGAAAACACCGTTCCTGAAATTTTTAAAGGATTTTCTGTTAAAGGCCGTCGGGTCAATCTCTGGAACAGAGTTTATCATTTCGGCAATGGTCCTCTGCCGGAAAAAATTGAAGTTTTCGGCCAGTCTCTGCTGGTCAAAGCACCGGTTATCTCTATTGACAAGCGCAAATTCGTCTGGACTGCGGGCAAAGCCTCTGTTACGCCAACTTGTGTGACTTATACCGGTTCAGGTAAAAGCAGCGATTGTACCATTGACTATACCACAACTGTTGAATATGACGGACTTATCAATCTTGCCTTTACCATCAACGGCAGACCTGTCGTAAGCCGGATGAGTATTGATTGGCAGGTTCGTAAGGTGTCTTCAGAATATTTGTTGACTCCGCAGCTGAAAAAGAATGGAAAACATGCTTTTGTTTTCCCCATCAGCAAACTTGACAGTCAGCTCTGGCTGGTCGGAGAAGGCACCGGCGGATTCTGCTGGACTGCTGAAAATGATGCCAACTGGGTATCCCGTGACCGGGAAAAGGTTCTGCACGCTGATACTGCAAGCGGCAAATGTTCGGTGCAGATGATTACCCAAAAAGTCAGACTTCCGGAAAAAATCCGTTATACTTCTCTTTTCATCGCCACGCCGACCCGTCCTTTGAAACTGCCGGCACGCTTCAATGCTTTCGGCAGCGGAAACCGTTACAAACAGGCAATCACTTATACCGGAGCTGATAAATCTTCTGCTGCATACACCGGTGTTTTCAATTTGCGTCCGAGCAAGGAAGCCTGGCGATTCTGGAAGAATGTCCGTCCGAAAAGTCTCCGTCCTTATAACGCTGCTGACAGCGGTACTGTTGTCATGCCCGAAGCTGTATATCTGAAAAAATACGGTGAAATTCCCGGAGAATACAGTTACAATATGCCTTATTGGCGTGTCGTTGATGCCAAAGGCAAACAGGTTCAGGAAAGGCAACCTTCCATCTCTTTCTGCAACAAGACCTTTATTTCAGATTACCTGATGTGGAATAATAAAATTCTTCTGGATTCGGAATACGGTAATCGCATTGGGCAACTCAGTTATGATCTTGCTCAGAATACCCTCTGCGCCAATCCATTCCACGGCTGCTTTTTCAAAGACCGTTTCGGCAGGGATATCAAAACTTTTGTCATTATGAGCAAGCGCAAATTTTTTGAGCGCACTCTTCGTCTGGCTCATTCCCGCGGTGTGTCGTTTGCGCTTCATGCGCAGGATCGTTTCTGTCCGATGCTGCACGGTTTCGGAGATATCTGGCTGCCGGGAGAACAGCATTGCGCCACTTACAAAACCAATCCCCTTGCGCTGATTGACGGCTCAATTGAAGAAAGACTGTTCCGTTCGGAATATAACCGGGACGTGATCGGTACCGGTGTGACAATGAGTTGCGCCCTTGCTCAGCTCAACCGCAAAAATTATGATATCCCTGAAGCGACGGTTGCGGCAATGACCATGATGCTGCTCTATGATATAGATTTTTCACGCGGCTGGATGGCGTATAAAGAGGTTTTCAAACTCTGGGATGTTTTCAAAAAATATGATTTCAGCTCTCCTGAAGTCAAAGCGCATAAGTTCTACCGTCAAAAGGAAATTACTTCAAACAATGCCCGGGTGCTTGTGACCTGGTACGCGTGTCCTGATGGCGAAAAGCTTATCGTTCTGGGCAATCGCACCAAACAGCCGCAAAAGGCCGTTGTTGATTTGGGAAAAGTCACCGGCAATACCGGTAAACTGCGCGAAGAATTCTATAAGAAAGATATTACTGTATCAAACGGCAAAGTTTCCGTGACCGTTCCGGCGCAGGCATTTCTGCTGCTCGGAACCAAAAAGTCCCGCTGAAAAAACGGCGGAAAAAACTGAGGAAAAATAGTTTTTCCGTCCTCTTGAAAAAGAAAAAATCCGGAAGAAGCAGAAACAACTGTTTCTCCGGATTTTTTGTGTCTTTGCCGCAATACAGCGTTACATCAACAGAAAATTACAGTATATCTGCAATATCAAGTTGAAAAAAATTTTTGACAGTGCTATATTGAACCGTGACTTTTTTAAACAACATGAAAGGAAAAATATCAACATAAAAATCTTGAATTGATAAATTGTATATAGCATAAAAAGGCTACTTCAGCAAACTACCACCTTGTAAAAACAGCCTTCTGACGGAAGTATTTTGTGCCGTGTATTGT
>SUVX01000100.1 GCA_015061725.1 Lentisphaerota bacterium | reverse complement strand
ACCTTATGGGTCACAATGATGTCTCCCTGATTCTTGCAACCGGCGGTCCGGGCATGGTCAAAGCTGCCTATTCCAGCGGAACTCCGGCTGTTGGTGTCGGTCCCGGCAATACTCCGGTTGTTTTTGATGATACCTGCGATATTGAAATGGCAGTCAGCAGTGTGCTTCTTTCCAAAACCTTTGATAATGGTATGATCTGTGCTTCTGAACAGTCTGTAACTGTCATGGCTTCCATTTACGATGCTGTAAAGAAAGAATTCATCAAACGCGGTGGTTATATTCTCAATGCAAAAGAAGCTGAAGCTGTTGGAAATGTAATCCAGGTCGATGGAAAGCTCAATGCTAAAATCGTTGGCCAGACCGCAATTACCATTGCAGAACTTGCAGGAATAAAGGTTCCGGATAATACCAAAGCTCTGATTGCAGAAGTCAACGGCGTCGGTATTGATGTCCCGTTCTCCAGAGAAAAACTTTCTCCCACACTGGCCCTCTATAAGGTTGATACCTACGAACAGGCCATTGACAATGCAAAAGCTTTGTTGGAATACGGCGGACTTGGTCACACTGCGGTGCTTTACACCAACACCCAGAATGAAGAACGCATCCGCGAATTCGGTCACATCATGCTCGCCAGCCGCGTGCTGATCAACACACCGAGTTCCCACGGCGGTATCGGCGACCTTTACAACTTCGCTTTGAATCCGTCGCTTACTCTCGGATGTGGCAGCTGGGGCGGAAACTATGTTTCTGAAAACGTTGGTCCCATGAATCTTCTGAACATCAAATCCATTGCGAAACGGAGAGAAAATATGCTTTGGTTCCAGATACCTTCCAAAATCTACTTCAAATACGGCTGTCTCTGCACTGCGATTAAAGATCTCGCCGGAAAGAAACGTGCCTTTATCGTCACTGATAAGTTTCTCTACTCCACCGGCTTGCTGGCCCCGATGCTGCAGACACTGACCGATATGGGCATCGCCACCCACGTTTTCAGCGATGTCACACCCGACCCGACCATTCAGTTGGCTCACAAAGGTCTTGAACAGCTCCGCAGCTTTGATGCTGATGTGATCATTGCGGTCGGCGGTGGATCTCCGATTGACGCTGCAAAAATCATGTGGTTGATGTATGAACAGCCTGATGTCAGCTTTGAAGACATTGCAATGCGCTTTATGGATATCAAGAAACGTATTGTTAAAATTGAACCGCTCGGCAAAAAAGCGATGCTGGTTGCCGTTCCTACCACCAGTGGAACCGGATCTGAAGTCACTCCGTTTGCAGTTATTACGGACGAAGAAACCAATCAAAAGTTCCCGCTTGCCGATTATGCATTGACTCCCAGCATGGCAATTATCGACACCGAATTGGTAATGAAGCTGCCCAAGGGGCTGACTGCAATTTCCGGTATGGATGCTCTGACTCACGCATTGGAAGCACGTGTTTCCTGTATGCAGAGTGACTATTGCAACGCTCTGGCGAATGAAGCAGTCAGCTTGATTTTCAAGAACCTGCCGGAATGTTACAAAAACGGTGCAATGAATGAAAATGCCCGTGAGCATATGTTCAATGCTTCGGCGATGGCAGGCATGGCGTTCGCAAATGCGTTTCTTGGTCTGTGCCACTCCATGGCACACAAACTTGGTGGAATGTATCATGTTCCGCACGGTCTTGCAAACTCTTTCCTCATCAATTACATTATCAAATTCAATGCAGTTGACTGCATGACAAAGCAGGCCGCTTTTCCGCAGTACCATTATCCCAATGCAAAAGCAGATTATGCAGCAGTTGCCCGCTATGTCGGTTTGAAAGGTAAGGATGATGATGAATTGCTGGCAGCTTTGCTGGATAAGATCGAAGCTCTTAAAGCAGAGTTGGATATTCCGAAGGCCATGAAGCCCTGGTTTGATGCCAAGGGAATTACGGAAGAAACCTTCTTGAAGAACCTTGATGAACTCAGTTTGAAAGCCTATGATGATCAGTGTACCGGTGCCAACCCCCGGTATCCTTTGATCAATGAAATCAAAGAGATCTACCTGGCAGCATACTACGGAAAATAAAACTCCCTGTACCTCTCCGTTGAATCAGGTTTTCTGCAACACATTCCTGATTCAACGGGGAGAGATTTTAGAGAAAGGATTTTCAAAATGGATATTTTGGAACGTATTTCACAAGTGAGAAAAGAAGATTACGAATTTACCGGAAATGTTGAAGATGCAGTGTTTGTTTTCAAGGGAGTTCTTGGTGAAACTCTGGTGAAACAGGCCAACTTTGCCGGAGATGCTGTCAAGATTTTGGCTGCATTTACGGAGAAACCGGTTCAGTCAAATTTATATGAAGTTTTTGAACTGGAGAAAATGAGCAATCTTATTCCGCGTCTGGCTGTAAAAACAGCAATTCTTTGTGTTCCTCACAAAGAAGCCGCATACGTTGCAGAGCAGCTTATAAAGTGTGGAATCAATCGCATTTTGAATTGGAGCGGAGAATTTCTTACAACAAAAACAAACACCGCGATTCTGAATGAAGAACCGCCCAGTGTCAATGTTGAAAACTGAGAAAGGAGCCTGATATGGGTGTCAAAATGACAATATGCATTGGCAGCAGTTGTTTCGCCAGAGGTAATGCTGAAAATGTAAAAATAGTTGAAGATTTTATCGCCCAACGGGGACTTTCGGACGAACTGGATATTGAATTGTCAGGCGGATTGTGTACCAACAATTGCCCTGACGGACCAGTAGTCATTGTCAATGAAAAAATTTACAAACATGTAAATGCGGATGTAATGCAAGAAATAATGGAACATTATTTTCCGCGGAAGAGAATTGAGAAATGATTAAGACGGCTCCGGTATATACCACAGAAAACGAATGTCAGGATTGCTATAAATGCGTTCGTCATTGCCATTGCAAGGCAATTCGTATTGTAGATGGGAAAGCATCTGTAATTGCAGAAAACTGTGTCGCTTGTGGTGAATGCGTAAAAGTCTGCCCATCGCACGCTAAAAAGATTCGGACTGATCTTCCCAGATTGCGGCAATTGCTCGGAACGAATGTAAAGCTTTACGCATCAATTGCACCGAGTTTTACAGCATACTTCCCTGGTACAACGATCGGACAACTTGCAGCGGCATTGAAAAAAATTGGTTTTGCCGGAGTCGCTGAAACCGCTGTCGGGGCCCAAACGGTCAGCTGTCAAACTGCAGATTTTTTGAAAAACACAAATCTGAGCATTGTTATTTCAAGCGCATGTCCGGCATGTGTTGATTATATAAGGAAATATCACCCCAAATATACTGCCAATATCGTTCCGTTGTATTCTCCTGTTATGGCCCATTGCCAAATGATCAAAGAGCAGTTCGGCGAGGATTGCAAGGTCGTATTTTTTGGCCCGTGTGCTGCAAAAAAGAACGAGGCGGATCGTAATCCGGAAACACTTTCCCTGGCTGTCACTTTTGCGGTGCTCGAAGAATTATTTGAGGAAAATGGAATTACTCCCATGGCAGAGGAAGAATCGGAGCTTTTCATGGATAAGGCGGAAGAAGGCCGTTTTTATGCCATCGAGGGAGGAATGAACGATACATTGCGTGATGACAATCGTGGAGTCCGTTACATATCTGTTTCCGGCTTGGATAATCTTGATCGAATGCTTCGATTCTATAATGGCAGTATCGGTGAGCGCAAGATTTTTTTAGAAGCTCTTGCTTGTCCAGGCGGTTGTATCAATGGTCCGGTAATTCCAGCCGCATATGCCGGTGGTCTGGATATTATAGCTGAAACAGACAAAATCAGTACAATGGAATCAAGCTCAAAACGGAATGTCCCCAATAATATTGAAGAAAAATTTTCTGCTGAATCATTGCCAAAATACAACGTTTCAGAAAAAGAGCTTACCATTGCTTTAGCGAGAGTCGGAAAATTTACCAGAGAAGATGAACTGAATTGCGGTGCTTGCGGTTATAATACTTGCCGTGAATTTGCGACAGCTTTGCTTCAGCACAAAGCAGAAGAGGCAATGTGTCATACATATTTGAGGAAAAACTTTGAACGTACAAGTAATGCTTTGATCCGTTTCATTCCAGCAGCAGTGGTTATGGTCGATGAAAACCTTAATATTTGCGAATGTAATCGGAATTTCGCCATGATGAGTGGGATGACAGAGGTTTATGACGCACTTGGTAACTTGAACACAATTGCCATTGATAATGCATTGCCCGGATTCTCAGAATTATTTTCCAGTGTCATCAGCAATGGCGGTGAAATTGAGAAATTCAATCAAAAGTTACAAGACAAAATTGTTAATATAAGTGTATTTTCCATAGCACATGGAAAATCGGCAGGAGCTGTAATTCAGGACATTACAAAGAATGAGTTACAAAGAGAACATATCGCTGAAAAGGCACGCGAAGTCATTCGTAAAAATGTGTTGACTGTTCAGCAGGTGGCGCGTCTTTTCGGTGAACATGTTGCAGACACAGAAATATTACTCAATGAAATTGCCGGAAGTTACGAGCGGCGCGGAGGAAAATAATGTATTCGCAACTGTTCGTGGAAATGGAATCGTTCCAGTTCACAAAAACCGGTCAAGCGGCATGCGGAGACGATATCCGGATCAAGGTACTGAAAGATGAAAACCGTTATCTTGCTGTTCTTTCAGATGGTCTTGGCAGTGGTGTTAAAGCTCATGTCCTTGCAAATATGACTACAACAATGGCTTTACGTTATCTGCAATCCAATATGGACACGCTGCAGTCTGTAGAAACAATTATGGACTCTTTGCCGGTTTGTGAAGTGAGAAAAATCAGTTATTCAACTTTTTCAATGATTGATCTGCGTTTGGGTGGAATTACACGAATTGTTGAGATGGGAAACCCGCAATATATTCAATTGCGTGGCACTGAAGAAATTCAACCGCTGAAGCATGAAACGATTGTATCTGAACATTGGCCGGATCGTCAGGTAGAATGCTATGAGTTGAAGATGGAACCGGGAGACCGTTTAATTGTAAGTTCTGATGGCGTTACCCAATCCGGACTCGGAGAAGGACCGCAATATCGTTTCGGATGGCGGCGTTCCGGAGAAATGGCATATGCCCGGGAACGAATTGCAAGCAATCCGGAAATATCTTCGTTTTCCCTGGCACGTTCTATTGCATACCAAGCATATGGGATTTCCAGGAACACTTGCAAAGACGATATTTCTTGTATGGTTATTTATATGAGAAAACCTCGCGTGATGCGTCTTCTGACTGGCCCCCCGTTTCACAAAGATCATGATATTGACTTTGCAAAGCGAGCCGATTTAGGTGAAGATCACACGATTGTATGCGGCGGAACAACTGCAAATATTTTGGAAAGAATTATTGGCAGAAAGGTCGAAATAGATATTTCAAAGCTCATGAGAGATGATAAACTCCCGCCGGCAGGAAGATTGCCGGGGGTCGCAATGGTGACAGAAGGAATTCTTACACTGACGCGGGTTTGCAAAGCTCTTGAGAATTCTGAGCCAACAGATAAGCTTCCTGTAACAGCAAGAAAGATTATTGAAATGATGAGGCAGCATGACAAAATAGAGTTTATAGTCGGAACAAAAGTTAATGAAGCTCATCAAGATCCAAGCTTGCCACAAGATTTGGAACTGCGTCGTGGAATAATACGGAGAATATCAGCAGCACTGAATCAGAAGTTCCGTAAGGAAACTGAAATAACATTCTTTTAACCAAAGGAGAAAAAAATGAAAAAAATGCAACTTGAAATCTGTTGCGGAACCACCTGTTACATGTTGGGAGCAAATCGTTTGCTGAACATTGAAAACGAAATGCCGTCAGAATTACGCGGCAAAACTGATGTTCGTGCATTACCCTGCATGGGACTTTGCAATGAAAAAGAGCTTTCCGGTGCTCCTTATGTAAAACTTAATGGTGAGGTCATCGAAAATGCTACCGCAGAAAAGATTTATGATAAAATGAGAGCACTGCTCGAGGAGTAAGAGATGATTGACGGTTCTGTTTTTTTGAGACGGGAGTTGATGATCCGTTTCGTCCGGGCGTTTAACAACGGCTCTCTGGAAACGGAACTGGATCGCTTCCCTGTGGAGATGCGGCCCCGGCAGGATCATTCCAGCCGGTGTTGCATCTACCACGACCGGGCGGTTATTAAATACCGTCTGATGAATCTTATGGGATTTTCCTGTGAAGAAGAAACTGATGAAGCGAGAACCCTTGCTTCTTATTACAAAGAAGCAATTACAAGAGAGAAGCCCGCTGATGTTGCAAATAAACTTCCGCTGTCTGTTTGCGAAGCCGGTTGCTCAGAGTGTCCGAGTGCAAAAGTGGTGATAACGGGAAACTGCCGGGGATGCTTCTCCCGTCCTTGTATGTATAGTTGCCCCAAAGGAGCAATATCGGTAGTTAATCAGGTTTCCACCATTGATTACAATAAATGTATCAAATGCGGAAAATGTACTTCTGTTTGTCCTTATCATGCGATTGTCAAAACCACAGTCCCTTGTGAAGATGCTTGTCCAACTGGTGCTATTCATAAGGACAATGATGGACATACCAGAATTGATGTGGAAAAATGCATATCATGCGGTAACTGTTTTGCAAAGTGTCCTTTCAGTGCCATTTTAGAGTGTTCTCAAATATTGGATGTCTTAAAAGCATTGAAAAACAATGAAAAAGTGGTAGCAATGATTGCTCCTGCAGCATCCTCACAGATCGCAGGAACTATAGAACAGCTTTTTACCGCCGTGAGCAAACTCGGTTTTACAGATGTAATTGAAGTTGCTCTCGGTGCTGAAGATACGACTGCCCATGAAGCAGAGGAGTTCCGGGATAAAATGAATGCCGGAGAAAAATTGATGACCACCAGTTGTTGTCCGGCATATGTGGAATTGGTAAGAAAATTTATGCCTGATTTTATGCAATATGTTTCTTCCACTCCCAGTCCGATGGTCTTCGCCGCAGAAATTGCCCGACGGGAACATCCCGGATGTAAAGTCGTCTTTATCGGACCGTGCGTGGCAAAGCGTGTTGAAGCCGCCCGGAAAAATATTGATTATGTTTTAAGCTTTGAAGAACTTTTTGCAATGCTTGCAGGAAAAAATATTGATGTTATTTCCTGTGAGCCGTGGCCGATTCCGCGACCGGCAATTGCAACCGCACGGAATTTTGCCAAAAGTTGTGGCGTAACAGAAGCGGTCATTTCTGAACTCGGTGGGTTCAAAGATGATTTCAAACTTGACGCAAAAGCAATCAATGGTATTGATAAAAAAACCATTGCTATGCTGAAAATGTATGCGGCAGGAAAAATACCGGCAAACTTTCTGGAAGTTATGTGTTGTTCCGGCGGGTGCGTTAATGGACCGTGTTCGCTGAAAAAATAGGGTTAAAAATAAAGAGGTATTTCAAATGTCTTTACCCATTTATAAAAATGTTCAAGAATGCCGCTATGACATCTTATCTCTCGGAGAGGTAATGCTTCGGCTTGATCCGGGCGAAGGTCGCATCCACACAGCCAGAACCTTTCAGGCTTGGGAGGGTGGAGGAGAATATAATGTTGCCCGTGGCTTGCGCCGTTGTTTCGGACTACGTGCTGCAGTCGTAACTGCATTCGCCGACAATCCTGTCGGCAGACTATTGGAAGATCTCATTATGCAAGGAGGAGTTGACACTTCTCTTATACAGTGGATGCCTTATGACGGTATTGGCAGAACATTGCGGAACGGTTTGAATTTTACCGAACGCGGATTCGGTATCCGTGGCGCAAAGGGCTGTTCTGATCGTGGTAATACGGCAGTGTCCCAACTCAAAACCGGTATGATTGATTGGGAATATATTTTTGGAACTCTCGGTGTTCGGCACTTTCACACCGGAGGAATTTTTGCCGCACTTTCCGATACTACGCCGGAAGTGGTCATCGAGGCGCTGACTGTGGCAAAAAAATATGGAACTGTCACAAGTTATGACCTTAATTACCGTCCTTCTCTCTGGCAGAGTATCGGCGGCAAAGCGAGGGCACAAGAAGTCAACCGTCAAATCGCTCCGCTCGTCGATGTGATGATCGGCAATGAAGAAGATTTTACTGCTTCGCTTGGTTTTGAAGTTAAAGGTACTGATGCCGAGCTGAAAACGCTTCCAGTGGAGGCATTCAAAAATATGATTCAGCAGGTTGTCAAGACTTATCCAAATTTCAAGGTCGTTGCAACGACACTTCGAACTGTAAAAACGGCCACGGTCAACGATTGGGGGGCGATTGCCTGGAGCAACGGCAATTTTGTCCGTGCCATTCAGCGTAACGGTTTGGAAATTCTCGATCGCGTCGGTGGTGGTGACAGTTTTGCATCCGGTCTTATTTATGGATTGATGAGTTACAATGATTTGGAAAAAGCTGTGAATTGCGGCGCTGCTCATGGTGCTCTTGCCATGACTACCCCGGGTGATACCTCCATGGCTCTGAAATCTGAAGTCGAAAAACTCATGTCCGGCGGCAATGCCCGTGTCGATCGTTAAATAAAAAAAGGAGATATTATTATGTTTATGGAACCAACATTTCGCTGGTACGGTCCTGAAGACCCTGTTCCGTTGAAATTCATTCCCCAGACAGGTGCCACTGGCATTGTAACTTCGTTGCACTACATTCCCTATGGTATTTTGTGGACGCAGGATGCTATTATGGAACGCAAAAAGATGGTAGAAGAAGCCGGAATGACTTGGAGCGTGGTTGAGAGTCTGCCTGTGCATGAAGATATCAAAACTGCCAGCGGTTCCTGTAAACGCTATATGGAACTTTACAAGCAATCCATCCGTCATCTCGGACAGTGTGGAATAAAGACCATTACTTATAACTTTATGCCAGTGCTGGATTGGATTCGTACTGACTTGCATCATGAGTTGCCTGATGGCTCCAAGGTGCTTTATTTCAACCAGATCGAATTTGCAGTTTTTGAATTGCTTATTTTGCGCCGCAAAGGTGCTGAAAAAGATTATTCTGCCGAAACCATCGCCAAAGCCGAAGATATGTACCGTAATATGAGTGATCATCAACGCTTTGTGCTGACCCGCTCCATTATCGACAACTTTCCCGGCTTTAAAGGGGTGACTTTGGAAGACATCCGCAGCATGCTTGCCAAATATGAAAATTTCTCTCCGGAGAGGTTGCGGGAAAACCTTGCCATGTTCCTCAATGAAGTTGTCCCGGTTGCGGAGGAATGGGGATGCCGAATGGTTATTCACCCTGATGATCCACCACGTTCAATTCTTGGTTTGCCCCGTATTTTCAGCAATCTTGATGATATCAAATCTCTGCTTTCGATATCTGACAGCCCGGCGAATGGTATTTGTTTCTGTGCCGGAAGTTTCAGCGCAAGAGAAGATAACGATGTCGTAGAAATGTTTAAAGCGTGCGCTCACCGTGTTGGCTTCCTGCACTTACGCAGTACACAGGTGCAAAATGGTGACTTCTTTGAAGCTCCCCACCTTGAGGGAAGAGTTGATATGTATGAATTGATAAAAGCTATTTGCGATGAACAGATCCGTCGCAAGTCTGAAGGTCGTGAAGACTGGCGCATTCCATTCCGTCCCGACCATGGTGCGGACATAATGGATGACCTGTTGAAGCAACCCAATCCGAATCCGGGGTAT
>SUVX01000019.1 GCA_015061725.1 Lentisphaerota bacterium | reverse complement strand
AAATCAAAATCGGTCGGATCATAAGGTTTACCGGTATTTTTCCCGGTATATCCGGCAAAAAACACAAAGTAAAGTTTATGTTTGGGACTGTAAAGTGTGTATTGACGACACTTTAGCGGAGAAGATGTAGTAGCCCAACAGAGTGTAGAAAATATTTCAGATGAGCTGGTCACCTCTTCCAGTGCCATTATACAAAAAGGAAGAAACAATGTGATTATTGATATCAGAAGTTTCTTAAATAGATCATTCATCATAAATTTCCTTTGTGAAAGTATGTATGGGCGAAAATCAACCATCTCATCGGTAATATACCATCTCCCGCAGGCGTTTACAACTGCGGATTACAGATTTTTGATATTTTTCGGCAATGGTCAGGGTTTGTGGAAATTTCAGTTTGAAGCAAACTTTTTGAGAATTTTTTGAAGTTCAAGAATGGTCATTTTAAGTGTATTCAACTCGAAACCCCGACTATTGTTTTTGAGGATTTTACGCTCAAAAGTATGATTTTTGAGAATTTTCCCACAGTTTTTCGTAAAGGTCTTTGCAAAGGTCGGCTGGGAAAATCTCTGTTTTTTATGGCACAAAACGGAGAATTCGGCTCTATTGCGCCGTGTGCTTCTGTAACTCTCTTATCTCTAAATTGTTGCATAAAACATGGTGCATAAAGGTCGCCGACCTTTACATAGCAGAGAATTTTCAGAGATTTCTATTCAAACACACGCGTTTGAGAGGCTATGTCGTTCTCTATTAAGAGAACAGTAGCGAGATGAGTTTGCTGTAAACCATTGCGGTACAGCCACAAATCACTATAAAAACAAAGAGTCCAATCATACTTGACTGAACTCTTGAGAATTTGTAAATGGTGGGCGCTACGGGACTCGAACCCATGACCTCTGCCGTGTGAAAGCAGCGCTCTAACCAACTGAGCTAAGCGCCCGGATACAAAAATGGCATCTCCAACGGGATTCGAACCCGTGTTGCCGGGATGAAAACCCGGTGTCCTAGGCCTCTAGACGATGGAGACACTTTCTTGTTTCTGTTTACATAATATAACGTCGGATTTTAAGTTTTGCAAATCAAAAAATCAAAAAAAAGTCAGATTTTTTGAGTTTTTTCAATTTATTTATGAATGTCTACAACTGTTCCGGCAAACAAATCTACCAGGTTTCTCACATCGGGATCTTGTAAAATTTGTTTCAATGCTGCGGTGTCGTTGTTGATGATGCTTTCACGCGGATGATCTCCGCGGGGAGCGACTGACGATTCCGCTGCCGGAAGAGTATCCGGTTCGTCCGGAGCTAAAACTATTTGAGTTTCCATCTCTGCTTCAAAGTCATCCGCTTCTCCGGAATAGTCTTCTTCAGGGGGATTGAGAGACGTTTCGCTGGGAGGAACCGGCGCAGAAATTTCCTCCGCTGCCTGTTCCGTTGCTTGCTCCGGTTCTTCCTGCGGAATCGGCTCTTGCGGCGTTTCGATTCCCTCTTGAATCGGAGATGTGACTGTTTCAGCTTCTGTCACAGGAGCTGTTTCTTCAACAGGAACTTCTTCCACAGGCGCAACTTCTTCCTCAGGGGCTGCTTCAATTGCGGGGGCAGTTTCGGCAACAGAAACTGCCGCCTCGGGCATTTTCATTACGGGCGCAGTTTCTGCCACGGGAGCAGGTTCTTCCACAGGAGCAGGTTCGGGTGCAGTTTCTGCCATGGGAGCAGGTTCCACCACAGGAGCAGGTTCGGGTGCAGTTTCTGCCACGGGAGCAGGTTGAGGTTCTGCCGCAGGAACAGGGTCTGCTGCGGGGGCAGGGGAGGGAACAGGTGCTGCCGCAGGCATGGCTGCTGTTACAGGCGGCAATTGCTCCAGAAATTTCAATTCTCCTGCCGTTCTCAACTGATTCAAACGCGCCATGATTGCATCCAGCGTGACGGCATGGGCTTCGCGCATGGCTTTGAGCAGAATCGTTTCAAGATAAACCTGTTTATTCAGTGCATCGTGGAGAACTCTGCCCACAGGTGCCAGAGTTTCCAGCAGCGTTTGGAGAACTGAGGGCATCGTTCTTCTTGAAAGTTCCTGATAATGTCGGATGGTTTCCTCTCCCTCATCCAGCAATTCCGCCGGATTTTGCAGAATGGAACACAGTTGAGTAATGCGTAAGGCATTCAATAAATCATCAAACAGCGTTTCAAGATTCTTGCCGCGTTTGGAAAGACGGGCGATGATACTCACGGCATTGCCCGGCTGATTTTCCATCAGCGCCAGAAGCAGGGCGTCCAGGTCATGCCGATCGGTCAGTCCGAAAAGAGAGAGTACCTGTTCTCCGGTGATTTCCTCTTCAGCTTTTGAAAAGAAAGCGATCATCTGATCCAGAAGAGACTGGGCATCGCGCATTCCGCCCTCGGCGGCGCGGGCGATGGCATCAATGGCATCCTGACGGATCTGGACATTTTCGGCATCCGCAACCAGACGCAGACGTTCCGCAATCAGTTTGGTCGGAATCGGCAGAAGATCAAAACGCTGACAACGGGAAATAATCGTCGGCAGTACCTGATGCACCTCGGTCGTCGCAAAGATGAATTTGACATGGCTCGGCGGCTCTTCAACCGTTTTGAGCAAGACGTTCCAGGCCGCTTTTGAGAGCATGTGGACTTCGTCAATGATATAAATCTTATATTTGCCGCCCACGGGACGGGTCAGGACGTCTTCTGAAAGTTCCCGCATATCATTGGTGCTGTTCCGGCTTGCGGCGTCAACTTCAAGGACATCCAGACTGCGGTCCTGGGCAATAGCAAGGCAGCTGTCGCATTGACAGCAGGGTTCTCCGTTCTGAGGAGAGGCACAGTTCATCGCTTTTGCGAAAATTCGGGCGAGAGTTGTTTTGCCGACGCCCCGGGGACCTACAAAAAGATAGGCGTGGGCAGTGCGGTTCTGGGATATGGCGTTTTTGAGCGTGCGGACAACATGCTGCTGCCCCACAACATCTCCGAAACTCTGCGGACGCCATTTTCTGGCGATGACCTGATATTCACTCATTATATACTCTCCAAAGCTTCGCGTTGAATGGCAAAGATTTTCTTCAAGCCGCATTCGGCAAGGTCAAGCAGTTCATTCAGCTGCTTGCGGTCAAAGGGATTTTCTTCTGCTGTTCCCTGGATTTCAATGATTTTTCCGGACTCTGTCATGACGACATTCATATCCACATCCGCCCGGGAGTCCTCTTCGTAGCACAGATCAAGCATCGGAACACCGTCAATGATTCCCACGCTGACCGCCGCCACCAGTTCTTTGAAAGGGGAGGGATCAAGATTCAGTTTCCGGCAGGCGAGAGCCACGGCAACAGCCGCACCGGTGATTCCGGCACAGCGGGTGCCGCCGTCGGCATCAATGACATCGCAGTCAACGGTGATGGTTTTTTCAGTCAGCAGGTCAAGGTTGACTGCCATACGCAATGAACGCCCGATCAGACGCTGGATTTCTACAGTTCTGCCGCCCTGTTTGCCGGCAGAGGCTTCGCGTTTGGTGCGTTCTCCGGTTGCGGAGGGAAGCATGCCGTATTCACAGGTCAGCCATCCGCCGGGGACTTTCTGGTTTTTCATCCACTGGGGAACTTTGTTTTCGCATGTGGCTGCGGCAATTTCGCGGGTGTTGCCGCAGGCAATCAAAACAGAACCCGCCGGATGGCGGAGAAAATCAGGAGTAATGATCCAGGGGCGGAGTTCATCCGCAGCGCGACCGTCAATTCTTGGCATGATTTCAAACCTCTTTATGTTGCGGACAAAGCATTTTTTTATCCTTGACTTTCTCTTTCCTTGATACTCAAGGCGGAAAGTTCCGTATTTTGACTCTGTCCCGGAAAGACAAAAATAAAAGAACCGCCGGAACAGATTGCCCGAGGCTTGTCAAAACACGCATAGGGCTGCTTGGTTCCCCACCTGACCCGGTTAGCAATTTTGACAACGCACGAGGTCCATCCCGGCGGCAAAAACTCGCTCTTACTTAATGTATACTACTTTTTGAAAAATTCAAGTAGTCTTGACAGGACTTTTCGTAAATTTTTACGTTCAACCACCTGATCGATCAATCCGCGCTCCAAAAGGAACTCTGCGGTCTGGAATCCTTCGGGCAGTTTTGCGTTGGTTGTTTCCTGAATGACCCGGGGACCGGCAAAGCCGATCATGGCGCCGGGTTCGGCAAGAATCACATCTCCGACGGTTGCGAAACTTGCGGTCACACCGCCGTAAGTCGGATTGGTCATGATGACAAAAAACGGATATCCCGCTTCTGCGTGACGCTCCAGAGCGCCGCAGGTCTTTGCCATCTGCATCAAACTTACGATACCTTCCTGCATTCTGGCACCGCCGCTGGCGGTAACGATGACGACCGGCAGTTTTGCCTTGGTCGCCGCTTCAACCAGACGGGTGATCTTTTCGCCGACAACAGAACCCATTGACGCGCCCATGAAACGGAAGTCCATCACGCCCAACATATACGGATTGCCGCCCAGAGTGGCTTTCCCGCAGGTGATGGCATCTTTGGTTCCTGTTTTGGATTCGTTTTCTTTGATTCTGCTTTCGTAACTTTTTGAATCAAAGAATTTCAGAAAGTCGCAGGAGGAAAGTCCCGCATCCATTTCTTCAAAGGTTCCGGCATCTGTCAGCATGGCGATCCGCGAGGCGGTGCTCATGGGCAGGTGCGCATTGCAGTTCCAGCAAACCTGGAAATTATCTTCAAGACGGTCGTTATAAAGAGTCTGTCCGCATTTTTTGCATTTGACCCAGGAACCATCCGGAATGGTCATGCGTCTGGTCGACGATTTTGAGAGCTTCAACGTCGAATATTTGCCGCTGCTGAATATAGACATTCGTCAGGACTCCATGGTTGTTTCTTACTTTCAGAAAAAATATTTTTTATAATATAACTCCAATTAAGAAAAAAATCAATTATTCCCCGGCAGGATTTGATGTTTTCTGTGAAGTTCAGTAAAAATAAACCTTGTTTTTATCCGTTTTTTTCAAAAAAAAGGTTCCGGAGAGCTGTTTTTTTTCTCCGGAACCTCCGAATTTTTAAGAAAATTAAAATCCGCCGTAAACGGCATTGAATAATTCATCAATGAGTTTCTGCTGATCTGCGGGGATGCCTGTCAAAGCTGAAAGATCTTCTCTGTCGGCAAGTTCAGCCATGATTGCGGCACCGGCACTGACTGAATGAGCCGCTGTTTCAAATCCCAGAACATCGGGAGAGTTGTCCACCCTGTGGTGATAGTAGCAGCCGGCTGTACAGTTCGGACGGTTGATCCAGAGGCCGGGAACTTTGCAGGCGGCAAAGGGAAATTGATCCGTGTAGGGGCAGGGCGCACTTGTTTCTGTGTAATAAACATCATGTGCGTGGCAATGTCCGGCAATAAGAGCATTGAGTTCCGGTGTGGTGTTCATGGTGAACTTCATCCAGCCCAGAGCTGAACCGAAAGAGTCGAAATTGCACATGAAAATACCGTTTTTCTCAATCTCTTCGCGATGGGCGCGGACGTAACTTGCACTGCCGACAGAAAGCTGTTCCTCTGCACCGAAAGAAATCAGACGGAAAGTCCGTTTGTGCGGTGTCTGAGAAAGCAGCCTTGCCAGTTCAATCATGGCGGCACTGCCGATGGCATTGTCATCAGCGCCGACGGTGCCTGCCTGTGTGTCGTGGTGACCGCCGGCGAAAATGATACCGTTGTCAGGATCTGTACCCTTGATTTCGCAGACGACAACGGTTGTTTTGCTCAAACGGGTTCCGCCGGTAACGGCAATGCGGGCGGAAGAGGCTTTGGTCTTAAGCCATTTCCACGCATCAAAGTAAGCCACGTTGAGGCTGGGAACGGCACCGTATTTTTTGACGTAGACGGGGAAAAGTCCGTCTGCCAGCGGAATTGTTCCGGTATAACGGGTATCCACAAAAAGGATAAAGGCGGGTTTTGCCTCCATCAGACGGCGGTAGGAATTTTCATCTTCAATATGACAGCCGAGGTGAACGACAGCTTTGCCGGTCAAAAAGGAGAGATCCGGACGCTGATATCCCGTTGCCGTATCAAAAAAGACCAGTTCTGCCGTAACGGTTTTGCCCTGTGTGTCGGTGGCTGAACTGAAAAGAGAACAGGGAAATTCTTCCCACTTGCCGTCAATGCAGACTTCAAGTTTTTCAGATTCAACACAACGCTCCCGGACAGGGTATTCTTCGATAACGGCATCTGGAGAATACTTGAGAAATTCGTTGCGGATATATTCTGCTGCCTTGTATTCCTCCGGAGAACCGGCGAGACGGACTCCGATATCATCGGTCAGGGCGCGGACGTGTTTTTCAAGATTGACTGCCGAGGCTTTCATAAGAAAAAACTCCCTTTTATTTGACTGAATCCACATAACGGCAGGCGGCGAGGGCGGCGGAGGCACCGTCTCCGCTTGCGGTCACGACCTGACGGACTGTTTTAGTGCGGCAGTCTCCGGCGGCAAAAATACCGTCTGTTCCGGTAATTGTGGTTTCTCCGGCTGTGATGTAACCGTAATCATCCAGCTTGCACACGCTTTTAAAGGGGGCATTTTCGGGCTGCTGACCGATGGCGACAAAGATGCCGTCAACCGGGAAACGGAACGTTTTATTGTTTTCTGTATCATGGAGCATGAGAGAACTCAACTCCGTATCGCCCTCAAGTTCGTCAACCACGGTGTTGTATATGAAATCCACATTCGGACGGCTCTTTAAGATTTCCTGCAGACGCTGTTCTCCGGTACAGTAAGCCAGATTCTGGATGACTGTGACGTGAGAACAGGTGTCAGAGAGAAGCACCGCATCCTGCAAAGCGGTGTTGCCGCCGCCGATGACGGCGATTTTGCGGTCTTTGTAAAAGGCTCCGTCACAGAGCGCGCAATATGAAACGCCGTTGCCGATAAATTCGTTTTCGCGGGGCAGTCCCAGCTGACGGTGACGGCTGCCGGCGGCGACGATGACTGAAAGTCCCTGATATTCGCCATGCTCGCCGCGGACGATTTTGAAAGACGGCATATTGCGGACTTCAACAACTGTATCCAGTTCAATTTCCGCACCCAGATTGAGTGCCTGATCCACCAGTTTTTCTCCCAGTTCCGCGCCGGAAATTTCAGGGAATCCCGGATAGTTTTCAACTTTGGGAGAATAAGTGATCTGACCGCCGAAAGATTCTTTTTCAAGAATCAAAACACTTTTGTTGGCTCTTCTGGCATAAATTGCGGCAGTCAGACCTGCCGGACCGGCGCCGATGATGACAATATCGTACATGGACTGAACCCCTTGGGTGTATTTTTTATTTTTTTACAAAAAATGCTGTTCGGGAGAAGGGGAAAACTTCTTTCCGTGTGAAAAAAGTTTTCCCCTTTCATTCTGCTGTGCCTTATCAGATACAGCCTCAGAAGAGTGCCGCATCAGCGGGAGCAGAAAGCTCGTCAATGAAACGCCGGATGTTGGAGACGTTGACGATTTTTTCCGCAGTGCCGTTGGCAATCGCCACCAGAGTCGGCGCCTGACGGACACCGTATTTGGCGGTCAACTCCGGCTCTTCGTTGGCGATGACCGTGTCGTACAGCAGTCCGGCTCTGTCGAGGAAAGTCTTTGCCATACGGCAGTTCGGACAGGTGGTCGTGGTGAAGAGGAGCAGTTTTTCAAACTTCACTTCGCTATCAGCGGTTTTTTCGGTATCAACGGTTACTTCAACAGCAGCGGCTTCAGCTGCAGCCAACTTCTGTTCAGTGGGCGCGTTGGGAGCAAAGCGGCGTGCCATGGAGGCGCCGGCATCGTAAACGCGGCGGTCCTTGTATTCCTGGGACTTACCGTCGTTCCAGTTCTGAACGGGACGGTAGTAACCGGTGATACGGCTGTAAACTTCGGTCTTTTCTCCGCAGTCGGGACACTTGAAGGCTTCTCCGGCAACGTAACCGTGGTTGCGGCAGACGGAGTAAGTCGGAGACAAGGTGTAATAGGGCAGACGGTAGTTTTCGGCAATCTTGCGGACCAGCGTTGCGGCAGCTCTCCAATCGGGCAGTTTCTCGCCGAGGAAGGCGTGGAAGACTGTTCCTGAGGTATAGAGTGTCTGAAGTTCGTCCTGAATATCCAGTGCGGCGAAGATATCGTCGGTGTAACCCACGGGCAGGTGGGAACTGTTTGTGTAATAGGGCGTTCCGCAATCTCCGGCGGCGGCAATGATGTCACCGAAACGTTTCTTGTCATGCTTGGCAAGACGGTAAGAGGTGGATTCTGCCGGCGTTGCTTCAAGGTTGTACAAATCACCGTACTGTTCCTGATAATCAGAAAGACGTTCACGCATGTGGTTGAGAACCTCCATCGTGAATTCCTGAGTTTCGCGGTGGGTGAGATCCGCACGCAGCCAGTTTGCATTGAGACCGACTTCGTTCATGCCGACCAGACCGATTGTGGAGAAGTGGTTGTCAAATTTGCCCAGATAACGGCGGGTGTAGGGATAAAGTCCCTCTTCCAACAGCTTGGAAATAACTTCACGCTTGATTTTGAGAGAACGTGCGGCGATATCCATCATGTGGTCCAGTCGTTCATAGAAGTCAGCCTTGTCTTTGGCAAGGTAAGCGATACGGGGCATGTTGATGGTGACAACGCCGATGGAACCTGTGCTTTCACCGCTGCCGAAGTAACCGCCGGATTTCTTACGCAGTTCGCGCAGGTCCAGACGCAGACGGCAGCACATGGAACGGATATCGCTGGGTTCCATATCGCTGTTGACGTAGTTTGAGAAATACGGCGTACCGTATTTTGAAGTCATTTCAAAAAGAAGTTTATTGTTTTCTGTTTCGCTCCAGTCAAAGTCGCGGGTGATGGAGTAAGTCGGAATGGGATACTGGAATCCGCGTCCCTGAGCGTCGCCCTCGATCATCGTTTCGATGAATGCGCGGTTGATCATATCCATTTCAGCTTTGCAGTCTTTGTATTTGAAGTCAACCTCTTTGCCGCCGACAATACAGTTGAGTTCGGCAAGGTCGGCGGGAACAGTCCAGTCAAGGGTGATGTTTGAGAAAGGCGCCTGAGTTCCCCAGCGGGAAGGGGTGTTGACACCGAAAATAAAGGACTCAATGCATTTTTTGACCTGCGTGTAAGTCAAGTTGTCCGCTTTGACAAAGGGAGCAAGATAGGTGTCAAAAGAGCTGAATGCCTGAGCACCCGCCCATTCATTCTGCATGATGCCGAGAAAGTTGACCATCTGGTTGCAGAGCGTTGCCAGATGAGAAGCGGGGGCGGAGGTGATTTTGCCGGGAACGCCGCCCAGACCCTCTTTGATGAGCTGTTTGAGGGACCATCCGGCGCAGTAACCGGTCAGCATTGAGAGGTCGTGCAGGTGGATATCTGCGTTGCGGTGGGCGTTGGCGATCTCGTCATCATAGACTTCAGAGAGCCAGTAGTTGGCGGTGATCGCACCGGAGTTTGAAAGAATCAGTCCGCCGACGGAATAGGTGACGGTGGAGTTTTCTTTCACGCGCCAGTCATTGATTTTGACATAGTCATCAACGGCTTTTTTGAAGTCGAGAATCGTGGATTTGGCGTTACGCAGTTTTTCGCGCTGACGGCGGTAGAGAATGTATGCCTTGGCAACATCACTGTAACCGGCCTGGACCAGAACGGATTCCACGCTGTCCTGGATATCTTCAACAGAAACGAGACCCTCTTTGATTTTAGGTTCAAAATCAGCAGTAACTTTCAGCGCGATGAAGTCAATGATAGACTGATTGTACTGCTTTTCCTGTGCCTCAAATGCCATTTTGATCGCATCTGAGATTTTTCCGATGTTGAAGTCTACGTTCTTCCCGTCTCGTTTCTGTACCTGATACATAATTCTTCTTTCCTTTTTTGACTCTAAAAAACTTTGTTATATATAAAAAAATCGTTATTTACCGCGGATGACGGCACCGGGAACAAAAGGCGTGACTCGTTTCAGCATTTCGTTCAGGGTGTCTTTGGGGACCGGAGAAAATTGAGTGTCCCGCTGCAGGATGTCGCCTGAGTCTGCAAAGTTCTGCAGATAGTAGCGTTTTACTCCTGCGATCCACCGGGCGATGGATTCCATGTCGTCCGGGGTATGAAGCTGTGCAACAACTGTGGTTCTGAATTCAAACTCCACGGAGGCATTTTTCAGCAGCTCCACGCTTTTTTTGACCGGTTCAAGAGCTGAATCCGAACCGCTTGCAAGCGCATATTTTTCCGGAGAATGTTTGATATCCATTGCCACATAGTCCACGTTCCCTGCGTCAAGTATCTTGTGCAGACGTTCCGGACGTGAACCGTTGGTGTCAAGTTTGACTTTGTATCCCAGTTTTTTTATTTCAGAGATGATTCCGGGGATTTCATCGTGCAGGAGGGGTTCTCCCCCTGTTATGCAGACGCCGTCAAGAATTTTTTTGCGGCTGTCAAGAAACGTGAGAAGTCCGTCTGTATCCAGAGGCATATCGCTCTCTTTGCCGGTGACAATCGAGGCATTGTGACAAAACGGACAACGGAAGTTGCACCCGTTCGTGAAAACGGTGCAAGCCATTACTCCCGGATAATCCAGCAGTGTCAGTTTTTGCAAACCAAATCTCATAACAATACCAATCCTGAAAATCACTTATCTGACGAACCATAGCGTAATATCAACGGTTTAGAACAATTCTTACCCTTGAACTCACAAGATATAGTGTCTGTTTGATGAAAACAATACAATATCTTGTGTTTATAAATATAGTTGTCAAAACAAAATTTGCAAGTCGAAATTGAAAAAAATGCCGATTTTTACTGATGTTCAGCAAATGAAGAGGCGCGTTGAAAACAAATTTGTGATGCTAAAAAAAATCCCCGGCGGAACCGGGGAAATTCTTTGTTCTGCTCAGCGGGCAGAGATTTTTTTGCCTTGCGGCTGAGAGTGTTCTTTTTTGTTGTGATCTTCTTCGTTTGTGTCAGCGCTTGCTGTTGTCTGACTGCTGCCGGAATTATCCTTTTTTTCGTCAGTACATTCAGAACCGGAACACTGTGCGGTGTGCTGATGTTTTGCCGTACAGTGTTTGTCGCTGTCGCAGCAGCAGCCGGTAAGAACCAGAAGCAACGCTCCCATGACAAAGGCGGATGTCAAATGTTTCATACTCTTTTCTCCTCTTTTTTTGTTTTCAGGAGTGCTTTCTGCCTCCTGCACTTTCAATATAAAGCGTTGAAAGAGGTTATCCAAACGCAGAACGCTGAAAAATTAAAAAATATCTGCTGTAAAAAAAAGACCGGCAGAAAGTTCTGACGGTCTTGAAGATACGGAAGAATAAAAAGAATCAGGCAAGATCCTCTTCTATCTTATCAAGCATTTCATCAGCGGCATAAGGCTTTGCCAGGAGTTTTGCATTATTGGCACGCTGCTGCCAGACGGAGGGATTTTCAAGAAAATCCTGCAGGATTTCTTTGCTGCGGTGGGGAGATAACTCTTGTGTGTCAAGAACGATTCCCGCATCAACATCTGCAAAACATCCGGCATTGGCACGCTGGTGATTCTCTGAGGCAAAGGGGTAGGGAATCAAAACTGCGGCTTTGCCGAAAAGGGCAAGTTCAGCCAGAGAACTGCCGCCGGAACGGCAGAAGACGATATCTGCGGCGCTCAAAAAATAATCCATGCGCTCACTGGTTTCAGTGAGCAGATATTTGAATTTTGCGCTTTTGTAGGCGGCCTGGGTTGACTCCAGCTTGTTTTTTCCGGTCAAATGAAGAACCTGCAGTCCTGAATCATTCAACTGCAGCAGGGACTCCGGAAGTGAACCGTTCAATTCCGCCGCCCCCTGACTGCCGCCGAAAATCAGAACGGTCGGTTTTTCAGGAGAAAGTTCCGAACCGTACAATTCATTGAGTTTTGCGATGGATTCTTCTTTGGTGAGTTTTCCCGCCGCTTCAATCAGCTGCTCGCGGATGGGCATGCCGACAATATGGACAGGACACTTGATTCTGTCTTTATTGACCGGTGGAAATGCAACGCCCAGAAAGCGCGCCCAGCGCGAATAAATACGGTTGGCTTTACCGATATGCGCGTTTCCGTCATGAAGATACACAGGCGTTTTTGTCCATTTTGCCGCAAGGAATGCCGGAACGGATGTGAATGCGCCCATGCTGATCAATGCCTGGGGCGCAAAGTTTTTGATTTCTCTGCGGCAGAGATCAAAACCTTTCAAGGCGTTTTTCAGAAAACGGAACGGAGATTGAAACGGATGCGGAAAGTCCGGCAGGACGATCGCTTCGATCCCCTGTTCTCCGGCAGTGGCTTTCTGACCGGCAGCGTGTTTTCCTGTCAGCAGAAGTTTAACTTTGCCGCCGCGCTTCTGCATGGCTTTGGCAATGGCAAGACCGGGATAAAAGTGTCCTCCCGTTCCGCCGCAGGTAATGAGCAGACGCTCAAGTTTCATTTTTTTTATCTTTCTGAATAATCTTTAGTCGTATGGAATGGCTTTTAAACAAGGATATCAGGAACGCCACTCCTTTTGTCTATCTTATAAGATATTGCAATAAGACTGAAAAGTCAAGTGAAGTTCCGTTTTTCCGTCAGGTTGTTCTCAGGAGATTTATCTTTTTTTTGCCGTAACACCTGAAAAAACAGTGGAAAATTTTTCTCTTTGGCTGTATATTGCCTTGCCAATGTAAAAATGGAGGTGTTATGGTTAAAATCAATATTCAGATGTTGAAAGATTGCGAAGATCTTTTTCCGGCAAAAGCCCATGCCGATGATGCCGCTTTTGATTTGCGTTCCCGCGAAACAATGATTCTGCCTGTCGGCAAAAGCACCCTGGTTCCCACGGGGGTATTTATGGAGCTGCCCTCCGGATACGAAGCACAGGTGCGTCCCCGCAGCGGTCTTGCGTTGAAACACAATTTGACTTTGACCAACAGTCCGGGAACCATCGATGCCGGATACCGGGGAGAGGTCGGTGTGATCATGTTCAATCACGGACCTGAAAATTTTGCCGTTTCACGGGGTGACAGAATCGCCCAGATGGTCATTTGCAAACTGCCCGATGTGGAACTTGTTTCTGTTGAAAAACTTTCAGGATCCTGCCGCGGAGAGGGCGGATTCGGCAGTACGGGGAAAAAGTAACAAATCAGCTGAAAGAAAGTTTGAATAAATCGCAGTTGAGTTGTCCGGCAAGAGCCGCGGCAAGATCAGCTGCGATTTTTTCTGACCCTGAATTGTCGCTGTCAAGGTACTCTGAGATGAAATCCAACATGTCCGGAATCGTGAGAATACAGGGCAGGGGACGGGACGAGTCCAATTTTTTTGCGATGAGTGCGCGGGCGGATTCCAATACCCCGCTGATGTTGTAAAGCTGAGGTTCCAGCAGAAGTTCGATCACCGGCGGTTCCAGTTTGGCAATTTTGGCAAATTCATTCATCATAAAATAAAGATGAATACAGGGGAACAGCGTGGTCACACCGTTGATGCGCAGCGCACCGGCTTTGTAAAGAGCCAATGCTTCAGGCGGCAGAAAGGCGGTGATTTCATCCCGGGTCAAGGTGCGTTCAAGAGGCATTTCCTGATAGATGGGTTCTTCTTCTGCCATTTCCCTCTCATAGTGCCGTGCCAGTTCAAGCCACAGATGCGGAGATGCTTCTGTGATATTCAGTTTGCGGGCGGCATCAAGGATTTTGGTCAGTACCCGTTCAAAACGTCCCGCCGGACATGCCAGATGATTCCGGAGCAGATCCGAGAGCGTCGCCGGATAAGCACTCACCAGCAGACTGGTTTCCGCCAGACCTTTTCTGAAAATTTTGGCGACATCCGGCAGACAGGCTTCTTCCAGCAGCCGGATGACAGCGGCATCCAATTCCCCCCGTCCGAAAACCGGCTCAGGACGCTCCACATGACTTAACGTGTATTCCACAGCCAGGGCAATGTCTTCTGCCATGAAACTTGAGTCGCCTCTGCCTGCCGCAAGAAAACTGCCGATCAGGCGGGTCTGAAGAGCCATGGCATCAAACGGTTCGCAGGAGCCGTCAAAATTGCGGATCTCTACAACGGAACGGGGGAAGGATTTTACCATAATGATTTCACCGGAAAATTACTTGAGTCCGAGGACATCCTGCATATCATACAGTCCCGCTTCAGCGGAAACGAGAAATTCCGCAGCTCTCAGTGCGCCCCGGGCAAAGGTGTTGCGGCTTGAGGCCTTGTGCGTTAATTCCACCCGTTCACCTTCAAGGGCGAACATGACGGTATGATCTCCGACGACGTCTCCGCCGCGCAGGGAGTGCATGCCGACTTCGTGTTTGGTGCGTTCTCCGACGACACCGACTCTGCCGTGACGCAAATCTTCTTCATAGCTCCAGTCGCGGGCTTCGCAGACGACTTCAGCCAGTCTTGCCGCAGTACCGGAGGGGGCATCTTTTTTGAGATTGTGGTGCATTTCAACGATTTCCACATCGGCATCAAGTCCCAGCACTTCTGTCGCTTCGCGGACAAGTTTGAAAAGCAGATTGACCCCGATGCTGTAATTTCCGGCAACAACGAGTTTTGCTCCGGCATCAGCCATGCGCTTGAATTCGGCTTTATCATCTGCTGTGATGAGGGTTGAACCGATAACGACGGCGGCGCCGGAAGCAACAGATGCTTTGGTTGCATCCATGACACCTGCGGTGGCAAAGTTGATAACTGCATCCGGACGGCTTTTGAGGATTTCTCCCAGATCGGAGGTGATTTTCACCCCCAGTTCTCCGACACCGGCAAGGACACCGGCATCTTTCCCCAGATCGGGAGAACCGGCATATTCCGTAGCTCCTGCCAGTTCAAAGTTTGCATTTTTTGCGACATTGGCGACGAGCATCCGTCCCATGCGTCCGGCGGCTCCGATAATAACTGTTCTGATCATTTTTTCCTCTGAATAAAAAAGTTTATGCAAAATATTCCAGCAGGGCATCACAGCAAAGGACTTTTTCCAACAGTTCGTTGCAGTAATAGAAGTAGTGATTGCTGGATTCAAAACCGATTCGGTCATCTTTTTTCTGAATTTCCAGGAGTTTCAGAGTCTGTTCCCGTTCATTGCGGATGACGGCAGCAAGTTTATCCTTTTCGCCTCTGTCGCGGAAATAGACGAACTCCAGATGGTTCAGCGTGCTTTTGAAGTGGCAGTAACAGGCTTCTGAAATTGTGATCAAATCAAGGAAATCTGCGTTGCCGTCTTTGACTTCTGCCAGAACTTTCAAGCCCTGTTCCCATTTTTCCGTCAGGATACGGAACTGATGGATCAGAATTTCAGGCGTGAAGTGTCCGTTTCCGGACCAGGTGTCCATGTCGTCATAAGGATAGCCGACCATGGTCGCCTTGTAATTGGTCTTTTCCGGGTAAAACAGCGCTGACGGACCGAAATTCTGCGGAGCAGTGTAGAGAAAGTCCGTTGAATGGAAAGGAAATTCTCTGAATCCCTCTGCGAAGAGTTCTTGTGCTTTGAGCGCAGTTGCGGCATCTTTGCCGAAACGTTTTTCCGCCAGTTCCTCTTTTGAAGAATCCACCAGCGGGAGATTGCCGCCGGGGAAACCGCCAAGAGTCCATGCTGCCATCAGGTGATCGACCTTTTCTTCCCGCAGTCCGTTCAAGTGCTGTTCGACCAGACCGCAGACGGGGATGTAAGGGGTGAATGAACCTTCCCAGGTACAGTTGAGCTGCGTTTTTGCCATGGTTTTGAGTCCGCTTTCGCGGGCGATACGCCATGTTTTCTTTGCAATTTCACCGGGGCCGACTTTGGAGATGGAATAATCTCTTACTTCTCCCTTGACGCCGCAGGCTTCTGTCGGAACTCTGGATTCACTGACACTCATGACGATCACGGATTTGGGGAGATTTCTCATGGCATCTTCAAGCCATGCCGGATCCCATGACCAGGTCCAGGCGATGATATCCGCTTCGGGCTTGACTCTGTGAACGCCTTTCTCAATAGCGGCAAGCACGTCAACCGGGAATTTCCAGACGGGTTTGTCTTTGCAGCGGGGACAATCGCAGGCGCCGGGCTTGCGGCTGTGACAGTGGGTGAGGTTTTCTGACATGGTAATCGTCAGTACGCCGCCCAGAAGCGGCACTTTGCGGAAAAGCTCGCTTAAACCGTCGCTGAGGGCATCCAGAACGCCGGGAGCTTCGGTGCAGAGAGCAAAGTTTTCGCCGGACTCATCGGGTTCGCCTTTCCACTCAGGATTTTTTTCAAAAAAGCGACCGGGCATATTGCGGGGTTCGTTCATGTAAAGGAAGAGACGGATACCGTATTTTGCCGCCTTTTCGGTCAGTTTCCGCAGGGATTCGCAACGTTTGTCTGCGCCGTCAGAATATTCATCCGTGCCGAGCCAGGGAACGAGGGTGTAGAGCGTTCCCTGCATCCAGATAGCGTTGATTCCCGCCGCCTGATAATCCGCGAGCATTGTTTCGGGGTAGGGATCCAGTTCCGGATCAAGCAGGGCATCTCCGAAAAGAGCAGAATAAGAGTGAACCAGACGGATTCCGAAAGAGTCTTCTTTTTTGGGGAACATCTGCTGAAGTTTACCCTGCTTTTCAAGAAAACGCCATGCTTCGGGAGCTGCTTCTGGAGCGCAGGCTTTGATGATTTTTTGCAACTTTTCAGTTTTCTCCTGTTCTTCAGGAGTAAGCGTACGGTACAGTACTGTTTCACAATCAGGTTTGAGCAGACCGAGTTTGTAATAGAGAAAGTCCTCTTCTCTGAGAGCAAATTCAAGTTTGTCCGCAGTCCAGTTCAGCAGAGTCAGCAGTTGATCGTAGGGCAGGAGCATCCAGTTGCGGCGGATTGTGGTGAGAAAACCGCGCTGATCCCATTTTTTTGTAAAGCGGTCATCGGGGGTAAGTCCCATGGCAATTCCCGCAGCAATGACTTCTTCTTTGGTGCAGTGAATCGTCTTTGCAATACGTTCAAAGGGAACTGTGTTCCAGTTGCGGAAGATGACCGCCTGAAAACGGGTCGGAAAATGGATGAAATCCAAAGCCTTCGGGAAACTTCCCACCGGCAGATCTTTAACTGTAAGCATCTCTTGAAATCCTTTTTTTAGTCCAACAGGCAATTACCTCATAAAAAAATGCGGTTTTGTATAAAATACAAGACCGCAAAGTTTTTTTCAAGTTATTTTGCCGTTTTTATGGCATAACTTCAGAATTTATAGACGGGCGCAGGCTGTCCGGTGCGGACAGAGGTCTCCGCCGCAGAGAGCATCGCCATGATTTCAACGGAATCAGAAAGCGCGACAGGCTGTTCGCCGTTGAAGAATTTGACGATTTCAACAAGCAGCATCTTGTAGAAGGGAACTCTGCCGGTGACTTTAAAGGTTTCAGTAACACCTTTGGCGTCGCGGCAGCTGGCACCGTAACTCCAGCAGTTGCGTGAAAGTTCAACAATACCTCTGCGTCCGTCGGCGTAGATAACGTGGAAAACGTAGCCGTGCATATCTTCGCTGCCGTGGACAGAGATTGCGCCTGCGCCCATGACCATGTTGAGCATTTCAAAGGCGTGGACACCGTACCAGATGATGGAGGAACCGGCGGGCGCACGTCCGACGGGACCCCAGACGGTAGCGGAAACGGGCTGTTCAACTCTGGCTCTGCCTTCAGTCAAATCAATGTCAAATCTCAAGCTGGATGCCGTGAAGTAGCGCACATTGTTTTCTTTGGCGATATCCATGATTTTCTTTGTGTTTTCAAGGGTATCGGCAAAGGGTTTATCCAAAAAGATGGGTTTGCCCAGTTTGGCGCATTTTTCAAAATATTCAAGGTGAAATGCCGGATCGTTGATTTCCAGCATGATGGCATCGCAATCGGCAACAGCTTCATCAAAATCACGGGTGACTTTGACGCCGATGCTTTCAAGATAAGCCTGACGGTCATCCTGACCCTGTTCGCTCTGGAACGGCGTGGGGAAACGCAGACAGGTGACAGCTTTAAGTTCCTTGACCGGCTCCTGAACTTCGGGATCCTGCATCAGTTTGGGCAGGGCAACAGAATGGCTGGTATCCAGACCGATGATCGCTATTTTGAGTGGTTCCATAACTATACTCCTTTACAAAATTAAATGCTTTTCCGGAAGTTTTCCGGGGATTTTTTCATGATTTTCTTAAATTCGCGTGAAAAGTGAAATACGCCGTTGAATCCGCATTCACAGGCAATTTCTTTGACCAGTTTGTCCGTCGCCAGCAGAAGCTGCGAGGCGTAACGTATTCTGCAGTCAAGAACGTAATGCCAGGGCGGCATGCCGGTTGCTTTGCTGAAAAGACGTCTGAAGTGAACCGGGGAAATTTCCAGTTTTTCAGCTTCTTTATCAAAGTCCCAATCCAGTCCGGGATTATCGGCAATCTGTGAAGCAAGTTCCGCAATGCCGGAACTGATTGAACTGCCGCCGCCCTGACGGACGGATTTTGCTGTTTCAAAAAGTATCTTTTCAAGCAGAAGTACGGCTTCTCCGTGAGAATACTTACCGCTCTGCCGCAGGTAGCGGAGCAAGTGTTTCCAGTTTGAAAGAAATTTCTCAGAAGCGTTGACAGGATAAAATACCGCTTCAGGTTTCTCAGGAATCAATCCGCCCTGCCGGTAACGCTCCGTTCTTGAGCCTTTGAAACAGACAAAGTAGTGTTCTCTGAACTCCCCCGGCAGGGAGTTGTAAGAAAATGCCGCACCCGGAGAGGTGAAAAAACAAACAGGTCCCCGGGCGGTCAACGTTTCGGAGTCATCAACTTTTAACTGAACTTTTCCGCTGCTGATGAACTGGAGTCCGTAATAACCGTCAAAGTAATGACGGCTGTATGCAGAATCGCAATGACTGCTTTTTCCGCTGCAGACGAACTCCAGATCATCAAAAAAGTTCATGATTACAGGGTGCCTTCGGGAACCTTGACGAACTTGGGAAGCGGGTTCTGACGGTGGCACTCTTCAATGATGGCAATCTGCCGTCTGATCTGAGACAGTTTGACGACCAGCGGCGCACCGGTGGTGAGAGCATCATAGATGTTGAGGTAGTATTTGGTACCCCAGTCATCAAAACCGGATGCTTCCGGGGGGCAGGTCCACTTTTCGGTGTAGAAGTTGAGTTTTTCTGAGCAGTAGACGGGAGTGCGTCCATCTCCCTCAAGCGGAGCGATTTGAACTTCGCGGGAAACAGCTTCGGCGGGAACATAATATTTCCACTCAACAGTTTCACCGTTGCCGACCATGGAACCGTTCTGTCCGAAAACCTGATACTGATAGGTGGGGAACAAACACTCTTTGGTGACTTCAAGGTCAATGATGGGGTGATCTTTTCCTTCAAGGATGACTTTGACGAAGTCTTCGGCATCGCCCATGTTGTTGATGCAGTCAAGTTTGGCGAAAATGCGTTCAGGATCGGTATCGCCGAAACTTTCCCAGAGGTCGATCATCTGATCCAGCGGGTGGGGAGCGGTGTTGAGCAGTTCACCGGCGCACATATCCTGAATGGTCTGCCAGTCCCAGCGGCGGCCGAAACCGTTATAGGCGACTTTGACCATGGCGATCTTGCCCAGAACGCCGGACTGGATCACATCATAAATCTTGCGGAACAGGGGACGGAAACGCGCCTGCTGGAATACGGCGAAGAATTTTCCGGTCTTTTTCTGAACCTCCAGAAGACGGTCAACTTCAGAAACTCTGTTGGTCAGCGGTTTTTCGCAGACGACATCAAAACCTGCTTCCATGGCTTCAATGGCAATATCAACGTGTTTGTGACTGCGGCAGGCATTGACGACCAGTTCAATTTCCTTGTTTGCCAGCAGTTCTTTGTAATCAACATAATGTTTGCAGTCGGGATTGGCGCCTGCATTCGTATTGGCTCTGCGTTCCGGAATGGGATCGGCAACGGCGATCACATCAAAACGTTCCTGAAGCAGAGGGCAGCATTCAAAAAGGTGACGGTGGATGTTTCTTCCGCTGCGTCCCTGACCGATAATACCTACTTTGATCTTTTTCATGATAAAAATCCTTTGTGATTTCTGAAAGAAATTTTGCCAAAATCCGTGGCGTTTGATGATAATGTATCATATTTAATTACAAAATCAACTGTATTTTACCGGAAATTCATATCTTTTTTGATCATTTTTACTTGCAAGGTGTTCTTTGTGCAAACAAAATGGTATATTGCCGTAATTGTGTTAAAACTGCGCATTTTTCCTGAAAATTTCAGAACAGCAAAGGTCAGGAATTGTTTCCATCCGGTGAAATACTTGCAACATCCGGTCTTCCCGGACGCAAAAACAACCGCACGTCTTTTTCCCGTTCCGCCCCCGATCCACAGGCGGGGAACGGAGCAGCTTCAAGGCTGACGACAGTTACAGCGTCTCTTTTTTGCGGCGAAACTCTAAAGGCGTATGTCCGGTCTGCTTGTGAAGAACCTTGGTAAAATATCCGGGGGATGTGAAACCGCACAGTTCGGCGACCTCTTTGACCGTGATGTAGCTTTCTGTAAGCAGGCGGATACCTTCCTGCAGGCGGATATTATTCAAATATTTGCCGGGAGAAATCCCATAGGAGGATATAAACAATCTGTTCAACGTGATTCTGTGGATGTGCAGCATCTCTGCCAGAGTTGAAATACTAATTTCCGGATCGGCAAAATTTTTCAACATGAAATTCCTTGCCTGAACAGCAGTTGAACGGGGTTCTTCTGCCGGAGTCATCACCCGGGTCAGAATTTGAAATGCCGCATCAAGCGCCCGTAATTGAGATTGCCGGGAACCATCACTTAATTTCAACTTGACTTCAGCAAAAAGTTCCTCGGGACACTCTCCCGCCGGATTCAATCCGGGCTTGAAACGCAGCGCATTAAAAAGACTGCCGCAATCCTGACCGTCAATGGAAAGCCACCGGTAATGAAAACAGGGATCGGGTATGATATGATGCAGAGAACCGGGCGGATAATACCAGACCCAGCCGGGCTGCAGAGAAAAGATTTGATTGTTATAATGAAAGATGCCGCTTCCGGAAATACACCAGAAAATCTCTCCGAAATGGGCAAATTTATCCAACTCCGGTTCACAGATCATAAAATGTCCGGTACCACGAACATAAAATCCGGTATCCCGATACCCGGTCCCCATTGTGTAATCTCTCAGGATTTCCATTATGTTACTTTTCTTCCATCATCTGCTACAAATTTACCACTTTTATTTATTGCAATACGTTTAATCTAACATTATATTGCTTTTGTGTCAAATAAAAAAATAATTTTCAATGTATCAAAAGAATAATTTTTAATAAAAAACTGATATTTAAAAGAAAAATTCAAGTATTTTTCACAGGAGGGATAAAAATGAAAAAACTGTTTCTGTTATGCTGTCTGGCAGCAGCTCTGCTCTGCCGGGGGAACATCACGCAGGGAGAATGGAAAAACAATCCTTTCTCAAGTGCAAAAAAACAAATTTCCGGAAAAACCATCCTGCCGGGAACAGAAAAACTTCCCCTGTTTCAAAAGAGCATAACATTAAGTTTTTCCTGCCGCCTTACGGCATTGAAAGATGTGGTTTTAGCTCAAAAAAAAGGACAGTTTGCGCTTAGAGTCAAAAACGGCAGACTTCAGGCGGAACTTTTCGACAAACAGCAGCAGAAACATACCATGGAGCTGAAAAACAGACTTCCTGTGAATCAGTGGTTCAATATCGTCTATACGCTGGAATATTATTCTGACTTCGCCCAGGGGGAATATAAGTATATCCAGAAACTTTTTCTGAACGGCAAACTTGGCGGTTCTTCTGAATTTCAGATCGAACTTGCCGCGGACCGGAATGTTCCCGTTACACTCTGGGAAAAAGCCGCCGCCAAAGGCGTTATCACAGAAGTCCGTCTCTGGAACAAACCGCTGTATCAGGCTCAAATCGACCGGGTAGTCAAAGATTCAAAGCTGTCTGCCGTTTCTCAAACCATTCTGAAAAAACTTGATTTGAATACATTTCTGAAACGGCCCGAACGTTACAAGGTTTTGAAAAGTAATCAGATGACTTGTGTTTACTCTCCTCTCCCCGGAACCGGACATCCGCTGGAAGCAGTGTTTGACAGAAAAACCGGAGAAGAAGTCCTGCGCAAAGGCGGTATCGTCTGGGAACTCATCGGCAGGTTTCAGGGAAAAAATTTGACCATTTCTTCAGAAAAATGCAAATATACTGTTGCCGCAGACAAAAATTCCGGCATTCTGGTCACGTGGAACATTTCCAAACCGGAACTTACCGTCCGTTCCCGCATGACGTTGGGTAAAGACGGATTGACTGCCGACATCGCCGTCGATAACAATGACAAAGCTTTCATACTTGAAGAAGTCACCTTTCCCCGCTGCCGCCTGAGCCGCAAAGCGGGCAGCGATACGCTGCTCTTCCCCTTCCAGAGCGGAGCCGAGGTCAAAAATCCCACAGTATCACGTTTCCGTTTCGGACAGAAAGGCGTGTATCCCGCCTTGTTCGCCACAATGCAGTTTGATGCCTATTACGCTCAGAACCGGGGTGTTTATCTTGGCATGGAAGATCCTTACGGTCTGACCAAAAAGCACAATGTCACCGGCAGGAATCAATACGGTCTTGATATTGAATGGGGACACTTCGTTCCCTTCAAAGCCGGAATTTCTGGCGGCAACAGCTACAAACCCGATCACCTCATGCGTTTAAGACTTTTTGACGGAGAATGGTTCGAAGCCGGTTCCCTCTACCGTGAATTCCTTGAGAAAAAAGCCGTTTTCTGGATCAAAGATCTTCCCCGCAAAGATACTCCTGAGCGTTACCGCAACGGTACGATCACTTTCACAACACTCCCCACAACGGATGCCCGGCAGGCACTGATGAATAAACAGCTGCTGTATCTGCGTAAATATCTGGATGTACCCTTTGAGTGCATCCATACCAATCAGTGGTATGAACCCAAAAAATTCGGTCTCTGGCCCCATTCATTCTTCCATCCCCAGCCCCGGACTTTTGAAATACTCAAAGCGTTCAAGGGCAAAGGGATCGTATCACAAGTCTACATCGACTCCCTTCTCTGGGCGATGAACGACGGTCCTGACGGCAAAAGCGGCGAACGGTACAAGAAATACGGCGAAAAATATGCCGTTAAAAATGCCGACGGTTCCATTCCTTTTTACAAGTATTCCACCGGAAAATTTGCGGTCGAGTGTCCCGGCGCCGAAGGCTGGTGCAAAATGCTTGAAAAAATCTGCGATGAGATGGTTCGGCTCGGCTTCCTTTCCATTTATCACGATCAGGTCGGAACCTGTCAGCCCCGTCAGTGTTTTGATCCGGCACACGGACATCTGCTGAATGATCCTTCGGTCTGGACCGTGCAGGGATACCGTCCTTTAATGAAACGCATAAGGGCAAAATATCCGCATATTTCCCACTCAACCGAAGATTTTTCAGAGGTCTACGCCAATATTTATGACTCCTGCTACAACTGGCGCTGGACCTGTCCTGATCTGGTTCCTGTGATGCAGTCCATCTATTGCGGACGGGTCCAGTTTGTCGGCAAGGAAGTTGACAGAGATTCCCACGGAGATCCTGAAGCATTTTTTGCCAAAGCCGCATTCAATCTTGTTTACGGTGAATGGATCGCCAATTTCGCTCCCTGGGAACTGGGCAGAGCAGATTTCAAACGGCTCTTTATCAAACGGATGGTCCATATCCGCAAAGGCTTGATTGATTATTTCAATATGGGAAGAATGCTTCCGCCGCTGAAATACCGCAATCAAATGCCCATGCAGAATGCCAAATGGGGCGGCTTCTATGAACCGCAGCCGGTGTTGACGCCGGTCATATCCTCCAACTCCTTCCGTCTGGGCGGAAACACTGTTTATATTTTCGTCAACGCCACCGGAAAGGTTCAGAAAAATATTCCGCTCCTGAAAGGCAAAGGACGTTTCTACCGCTGCAGCTGGGATCTGGCTCAAGCAGAACCCTGCAAAAACGATTCTCTCCTCACGTTGAAACCCTATCAGGTCGAGATCCGGGTAAACGGGTCATTCAAAGAAGCTGTGAAAATTCAGAAACTGCTGAAAAAGGTGGGTGCTTTCAAAGATATGGGCGAAGATTTTGACCGGATGTTCATGGAGTGCAAAGATTTGAAAAACACGCTCAAAAAAGGCGAACTCTGCACCATGAAATTTGCCGCCGGCGTCTACCATTGCGATAAAGCCGCTGACGGCGTTGCCATCGGATCATTTGAACCCGGAGCGAAAATTTCTTACGGCGAGATCGATTTCGGTAAAGAACGGGTCCGTGAGGTCCAGCTGGTTTTCGGCGTGTCTCCTTATTACCAGGGCTGCAGTTTTGAATTCGGCATCATGAAAAACGGTAAGGAGTTTCCTTTGGGCAAACTGCCGCCGCAGAAAACGACCGGAGGAGTCCGTAAATTCAAAACTGAAACGCTCAAATTAAGCAGGGAACTCACCGGGAAAAACGATATCTACATCAGATATTACGGACGTTCCTGGGGCAGCAACATCGCCGGATGGAAGTATTGAAAACTTCCATCCGGAATAAATCGGAGGCAGTAATCTGACTTTTTTTACTGCTTTTTTAAAACGATATCGGGGATGAAGTTGAAATATTGATAATATATGCTATTGTAATACATCGTCCGACAATTTCTATCAACTTCGGTATTTACCGGATAGTAGTGCAAATATTTCTTGATCAAAAGAAGGTGTCTGTTATGAAGTCTTTGAAAAAATTCACTCTTATTGAGTTGCTTGTTGTAATCGCCATTATCGCCATTCTTGCGGCAATGCTTATGCCTGCACTGCAGCAGGCAAGGGAAAAGGCGCGTTTTTCCACTTGTCAGAACAACCTTAAACAGATCGGAACAGCCATTCTGATGTACGCCGATGCCAATAAAGACTGGATCCCCGCTGCGGGGTATAATACAAATATCAAGAGCGGTGCCTGTCGTTTCTGGGGCGGCAAACTTGTCTACGATAAAATGCTTGCCTATAAGGTCCTGCGTTGTCCCTCTGTTATGGCAGATATGACTCCGCTTGAGGAAAAGCTGCCCACCGGTCAATGGGAATACGGCGGCTATGACATGACCTATGGTCTGCGTGCCGTCAACAATTTTGCATCCGACGGTTCCTGGGTGAATGAAGTCTATAAAAGTGCCATCCACATGCCCAAGGTGAAAAAGTCGACCAGAATGATCATGGCTGCTGATACGGTGGCTTCTCCGACCAAATTGACAATGGACTATTACTTGAGCAATTACAATACAAATCACATGCTTGCCCGTCACCATCAGGGCAGAACCAAATTCAATTCTGTGTTTGTTGATGGCCATGTCGGGGCTCTGGGGAATGACGAAGTCTTCTTTTATGACAACGCCTTTATTCAAATGAGTGTCTGGTAAAAAGCGAAGTCTTTATGAAAAACGCTGTTGACCTGAAAGATTTTTCCTCTTTGCAGGAGGCTGTTGATGCTGTTCCCGAATTCGGTACCTTGTTCGTTCCGCCCGGGAAGTGGGCTTGCGGCAGCGCAAAACTCAAAAGCAATATGACGCTGTTTCTTGCAAAAGGCGCAGAGTTGATTGCGCCTGCAAGTGTCGAAGAGCATATTGATAACACCGGATTTCAGCGCAAAATCGGTATTTCAAGGTGTTTTATCGGTTTATTCAATGTTCAAAATGTGACGATTGAGGGAGAAGGCACACTCAACGGAAACGGACACGTTTTCTGGCCCGATTACGACGGCGCGCCCAATTCGGTGTACCGCGACCCGGAAAACGGATTTTTTTCTCCCGGCGTTTACAAGTCGGTATTTCCCCGTCCGTCTCTTCTGATTGCATTCAAGTCTGAAAATATTGTAATCCGCAATATCCGTATTCAGGAATCCGCCTCGTACACCGTCTGGTGTATGGGCTGCCGGAATCTGCGGATTGACAGCATCGAACTTGTGAATATCCGCCGGGGTCCCAACTCCGACGGATTGGATATCGACTGCTGTCAGGATGTCTGGATTACCGACTGCCGTCTGGATGCCGGAGATGATTCCATTGCTCTTAAAAGCGATATTGACGCTCTGGGTGAAAATATGCCCTGTGAGCGTATCCACATATCCGGAAACACTTTGAGCAGTCATTGCTGCGCCATCCGTCTGGGGTATGAGGGAGATGGATTCATCCGCGATGTGATCATGACAAACAATATCATCCACGATGCCAATATCGGCTTGGATATGCTTGCCAATCTGCCTGAAGTGGAACGCATGGAAACTTTCGGTATCCGCAAAGGGGCAAAAATAGAAAATATCATCGTCCGCGGAATGGTTATGCGCAATGTCCGGCAGGCAATCAAACTCTGGAACTGGGTGAATGTGCCGGATACTCTGCCGCAGCTGGAGGGATACATCCGCAATGTTCTTCTTGCGGATATGCAGATTGAAGCGGTTGATGCCTCATTTATCGGCGGAAAATCCGTGAGCGGTATCCGTCTTGAAAATATCCGTATGCATGTTGCCCGTTTTAAAAATGCTTATAAAGATGCTGAGCCGGTGGCGTTGCCGACTGTCTGGGGCAGGGGATATATGAAAGAACCGTTGACTGTTTACAATATCCCTGATCTTGAAATGGTCAATGTCGTAATAACAGAGGAGTATGTGTAAAATGTCCGATACTGTTCTTTTGACTGATTTTACTTCTTTACAGGATGCCGTGAATGCCGTTCCCGAATACGGCACATTGATCGTCCCCCCGGGCAGCTGGGCGTATGGTTCCGCCCGGCTCAAGAGCAATATGACACTGCATTTGCAGAAGGGGGCAGTATTGGTTGCACCCGAAACGATTGATGAACACATTGACAGTACCTGCGTTGTCCAACGCGGTCCGTTGTGGAAATACTGTTTCCTTGCGCTTTTTGATGTCGAAAATGTCACCATCGAGGGCGAGGGGACGATTGACGGAAGAGGACACATCTTCTGGCCCGGATACGACGGCGCACCCGACACAGTGGAGCGTGACCCGCAGACGGGATTTTTCAAGGGGGGAATTTATGACCCCACCACGCTGCACCCCTCACTTATGATTCTTTTCAAAGCGCGTAATATCCGTATCAAAAACGTGAAACTTCACGACTCCGGCGCATTTACCGTCTGGGCGCTGGGATGCGATCAGCTTGAAATTGATTCCATTTGCATTAAAAATATCCGCAGGGGACCCAATACCGACGGCTTGGATATTTCAAGCTGTTCCGATGTCCGGATCACCAACTGTCTGATTGAAGCTGGAGATGATGCGATTGCCCTCAAAAGCGATAACGCGGCAATCGGAATGGATAAACCCTGTGAAAGAATCCATATTTCAGGAAACACTTTGAGCAGTCTCTGCTGCGGTGTCCGTCTGGGATACGAGGGCGACGGCGCTATCCGCGATGTGATTTTTACGGATAACATCATCCGTGATACCAATATCGGATTTGATGTCCTTGCCATTCTGCCCAATCGCGGACGCATGCCTTATACCGGCATTTACAAAGGGGCTAAAATAGAAAATATCATCGTTCGCGGAATGATTATGCGCAATGTCCGTCAGGCGTTCAAACTCTGGAACTGGACTGAGGATGAGGATATGCTCCCTGAACTTGAGGGATATATCCGCAACGTTCTTTTGGGGGATATGTTCATTGAAGCCGTTGATGCCTCATTCATCGGGGGCAAATCCGTGAGCGGTATCCGTTTGGAAAATATCCGCATGGACGTCTGCCGTTTCAAAGATGTTTATAAAGATGCTGAGCCGGTTGCCATGCCGAACATCTGGGGCAGGGGATATATGAAAGAACCCCTGACGGTTTACAACGTGCCGGATCTTGAACTTGAAAATGTGAAAATAACAGAGGAGTATAAATAAAGTGAAAGTTTATATCCAAACTGATATTGAGGGTGTTGCCGGATTCTGTTTCCGGGAAGACCGTAAGAATCCCAACTATGAAGCGATCCGTCACCGTCACCGCATGTATAAATTGCTGACTGCTGAAGTCAATGCCGCTGTCCGTGCGGCATTTGATTCCGGGGCTGATGAAGTTGTCGTCAATGACAGTCACGGTTCGGGATACAATATTCTGTTCGAAGAACTTGATCCCCGCTGCCGCATCATTCACGGACGCAACTGCAGCGGTCCCCATTGGATGCCGCTGCTGGATTCAAGTTTTGATGCCATGCTTCTGATTGGAATGCACGCGATGGGAGCTACTCCCAAAGCGATCATTCCCCACAGTAAATGGGAAATCAATCACGGAGAATTCTATTTGAGCGAAGGCACCATGGCTTGTGCTATTGCCGGAGACTTCGGTGTTCCTGCCGTGATGATGTCCGGAGACGACAGGATTTCTGCAGAATTTCTTGAGAAAATCCCGCAGATTGAAACGGCTGTCGTCAAAGAAGCTCTTTCTCCTTATCAGGCGTGTTCCATGATTCCCGCCGCCGCCTGCGAACTGATTTATCAGAAAGCCAAAGCCGGACTTGCCCGCAGAAAAGAGATTGCTCCCTATAAGATTCAGGGACCGGTGACTTTGGGGTTGTTTGACTCCGACAGCCATGCGCCGCCGCTTGAGTTGATTCATGAACGCGTGACCGCTGATACTGTCAATGAAGCATTTTTGAAATGCGAAAAGACGATGCCCTGGAGTTTCTTTGACAGCGAAGATTTGGAGCCGGGATTCACTTATCCTGAACGTATATAATTAACAGAATATGGAAATCCTTGTTATAACCGGTCCGACCGCCTCCGGAAAGAGTGCGCTTGCGCTCAAGGAGGCGGAACGTCTCGGCGGAGAAATCGTCTCTGTTGACTCAATGCAGTTATATAAAGGCATTGAAATCGGAACAGCTCAGCCCACTTTGCAAGAACGGGCGCGTGTACCGCATCATTTGGTCGGGATCTGGGATTTTTCTGTCCGTGCAGAAGTATTCACCTTTTGCGAACTTGCCGAAAAAGCCATTGCCGATATCCGCAGCCGCGGTAAAATTCCCGTCGTTGCCGGTGGAACAGGATTTTATCTGAAAGCACTTTTCGGCGGTCTGGATGATCTGCCCGCCGATCCTGAATTGCGCCGCGAACTGGATTTGCTTTACGATTCCTCCAACGGTGAAATCGAACTGCACAAGCGCATGGCGGAGTTGGACCCTGCCGCCTTTGAACGCTGGAAAAGCTGCCGCCGCCGCCTGATAAGGGCATTGGAGGTGCGTCTGCTTGCCGGAAAATCCATTATTGAACTGCAGTCAGGAAAACCTGAACGTTGCCGTTTCTCCGGTGTGAAAAGCATTTTCATTATGCCTGAAAGCGATGTATTGAAAGAACGTATCAACCGCCGCTGTGATATCATGTTTGCCTCAGGCTGGCTGGATGAGGCAAAAGCGGCGTTTGAGAATGGCTTGATGTCAAGTCCCACCGCCTATCAGGCGTTGGGATACAGCCTGATACACCGCCATTTTGCCGGAGAATTTGACTTTGCAACTCTGGTTGATAAAATAAAAACTGCCACCTGGCAGTTTGCCCGGCGGCAGAGAACATTTTTAAGAAGTCAACTGAATTTTTTAAAAGAAGACTGATATTTATTTGTCTTTCAAGGCATCAAGGGCGAATTCCACCAGATACTTGATGCCGTATTTCATCATCTCTTCAGGAGGCAGCAGTTTGCTGTTGTGCAGCGGGGGCTGATCCTCACCTGCTCCGAGACGGATGTAGACGCCCGGGGCTTTTTCAAGGAAGTAACAGAAATCCTCTCCGCCCATGGATGCCTTTTCAAGCCAGACAACGGGAATATCTGATCTTTTCGCAACTTTTGCGGCAATATCAGTTTGTTCTTTGTCGTTATGAGTGACATTGTAACTGAAGTTGATGTCAAAAGAAACTTCCACTTTATAGGCTTTTGCCAGACCTTCGCAGATTTCAACCAGAGAATCCGCCACCAGATGTGCGGTTTTCATATCCAGAGCGCGGATACTTCCGGCAAAGACGGCTTCGTCGGGAATGACGTTGTCGCTGGCTCCGGATTTGAAAATGCCGAAACTCAAAACCGCGGCATTCTGGGGATCAATGCGGTTGGGAATGATTTGCTGCAAGTCCGTAATCATCGCAGCGGCGGCAATGATGGGGCTTACGGACTTGAACGGCGCACTGCCGTGTCCGCTTTTACCCTTGACGGTCACTTTAAAGTGTGTGCTTGAAGCCATGATCGCGCCGTATTTCAGGGCAATTGTGCCGACGGGCAGTCCGGGACAAACGTGAATGGCGGTCATTCTGTCGGGAAGAGGATTGTCAATGGCTCCGGCTTCAACAAGCTGTTTACCCATGGCAACACATTCTTCTCCCGGCTGCCAGACGAAACGGACTGTGCCTTTAAGTTCATCTTTCATTTCAGAAAGAATTCTTGCGGCTCCTGCGAGCATGGCAGTATGGATATCGTGTCCGCAAGCGTGCATCATGCCGGGAATTTGAGAAGAAAATTCCGCACCTGTATTTTCAGGAAGTCCAAGTGCATCAATATCGGCTCTGAGAGTGACGTTGGGACCGTCACCTTTGCCGCCTTTGAGCATGGCAACCACATCGGTTTCAAGGTAAGGAGGATGAATTTCAAGGGGCAGATCTTTTATGTAATCAAGAATCGTTGCCTGAGTTTTGAATTCTTTTCCGGCGATTTCCGGCGTTTGATGCAGTTTGCGGCGCAGAGCAACGACGCCCGGATAAATTTTTTCAACATGTTCCATAAAAACAAATCTTTCTGCTTGAAATATTGCTCCGGTTGTCCGGAACGCATATAATGAATAACTGAATCCCCCTGTCGGAAAAAAGTATTTAAAAAAAGAAAGCAGGGATGAATATCTCGCACCAACACAAAAAAATAAGCCCAAAAGAGGACCCGATGAAAATCTTGTTCCGAGATTAACCTGCTCTCTGGTTATAAAGATATACCTTTTTTTGAAAAAGTCAAAGAGAAATGACCGGAATTTTCAGAAAATTTATATTTGCCTGTCAAAATTGCTCTGTTTAGACGGGAATTTACTTGAAAAATCTGCGTTCTATGGCATTTTATACAGCAGGTGTATTTTTGACTGCTTTCAAAAAAATCATGTGAAAGGGAGTGTGAGTTTATGAAAGAGTTGTATCGGTATTTCCGCAGCCGGATTGACGGCAATGATCTTGTCAAAAGAACCAAAGAGTTGTGCCGCATTGAACAGGGGCAGACTTTCCGTCATTACCGTATGGCGGCGGAGCATATTCTTGCTGAATTAAAAAAATATAATATTCCCAATGCTGAAATTGTGACCGTTCCCGCTGACGGTGTGACCTCTTACGAAGATAAGAAAATGCCGATCGCCTGGGATGCCACAGTCGGAAAACTTACCCTTTGCGATAAAGATGAAACCGTCGTCGCTGATTACAACGAACACCCCTTCCATTTGATCAAGGGTTCTGTTGCGACGGCGCCGGGCGGTGAAGTCATGCGTATCATCACTGAACAGCAGTTCCTTGCCGGAGAAGACCCCAAAGGTGCGCTGGTCATGCTTGAATCCAATACCTGGCCGCGCAAACCGGTTCTCAAACCGATTCTCGATCTTGGCGGACGCGGTATTATTTCTGATTTTCTGACTGTCCGTTACGATGACGTTGATGCCATTCAGTGGGTCAATGCCTGTTCTGACAGCGGCGATTGGCATGTGACGGCAGAAGACAGGGATTTTATCGGATTTTCTGTTTCCCTGAAATACGGTGATAAAATCCGTCAGATGGCGAACAAGGGTGTTTTGAAAGCCAAAGTCGAGTGTGACGGCAGACGTTATGCCGGAGAACTTCCCGCCGTTACCGCCCTGATTCCCGGTAAACGTCAGGAAGAGGTCTGGATCCTTGCCCATGCTTACGAACCTTTGCTCAATGATGACTCCAACGGCATTACCGCCGGTATTGAAATTGCACGGAGGATTCTTGAACGCGGCGAAACGCCCGAATACTCCCTGCGTCTGGTTTTTGCCATGGAACTTTACGGATTTGCCGCATTCCATGCCAACTTCAAGGGCAAAGTCATCGGCGGTGCCAATATTGACTCCCTGCCGGTTATGCCGGGAGATTTCTGCCGCCTGACGCCGCCGGTTACCACGATCCCGTTCCACGGTATTGATGTACTCAAAGAGATCGCTGCGGGCTTTGAGGGTTCTCCTGAAACCGAACTTATGCCGCCGCAGGGATTTGATGATATGTTTCTGTCTGACTCCACCACCGGCGTTCCCACCATGTGGTTCATGTGGGGCGGTGAGAAACATTATTGGCACAGCACTATTCAGCTCCGTGAGGACTTCATGGATCAGGACGTTTTTGCAAAATACGTTTCCCTGGTTGCTCTCTGGGCTTACAAAACGATTTTCTTTACCGGAGAAGCGGCTCCGCTTCCGGAACTTGAACTTGTCAAGCAGGATACCCCCTGGCGCGCCCATGCCGCCAAGCAGGTGTTCAAGCGGACTCTTGTCGGACTGCCGCACAGTCAGGTGCGTGTTCCCGCCGACAAACGCCGCAGTCTGCCCGACGGCGTGATTTACGGACCTTTTGAAAGTGTACTTTCACGTCTGGACGGCAAAAAAGATTTGGAACAAGTCATTATGGAGGCTGAAGCTGAACGTCAGACCACCATTACCGACAGCAATATCAAAAAGTATTTGAGCGCACTCAACTATCTTGCCGATTACGGTTACATTGAAGCGGTCAAACGCACGGCTCTCACCTCTGACATGCTGGCAGATGCTCTGAAAGAACTGGGAATCAAAGAAAATGATGTTCTTCTGGTTCATGCGTCCGTTTCCAAGTGCGGTTACTTTGAGAACGGAGCCGAAGGTATCATCAACGGTATCCGTAATGCCATCGGTGAGGGCGGAACGGCACTCTTCACCTCTTTCACCCGTCCGTACATCTATCTCGGCGGCTTGAACAGAGGCTGGAATTACCGTCCCCATGATCCCAAAGACCTCTCCCAGATCTGGACCGGAGAGATTTCCAAGGTTCTGCTTGAAAAATTCCCCGGCGCGGTCAGAAGCAAACACGCCACCCATTCCTGGGCTGGAATCGGTGCAAAAGCTGAATACTGTGTTTCCGCCCACGGTGAAACAGAACCGCCTGCGTCTGCAAGTTCTCCCATGGGTAAAGCGATGGAACTTGGCGGTAAAATTCTTTTCATCGGTTCCGGTCTTGCGCCGACCACTTTCCTGCACTATCTGGAGACCGAAGCCAAGTCCAACTTCCTCGAACGCGCGGTTTGCAAAATCCACCGTGAGGATGGCTCCGATGAAATCGTCACCATTGATCAGCATCTGCCCGGACACCGTGACTTCTACCGTGCTGATGCTGAGAACTGCAAGTTCTATCAGCGCGCAGTTGCCAGAGGTCTGCGTATTGCCGAAGTTCCTTTCGGTATGGCAAAACTGCACATGATCGACATCAACGAACTGCACGATACCGGTATGGAACTTTTCCGCGAAGATCCCGATGTGCTGCTCTGCGACAGTCCCGACTGTCTCTTCTGCAGTAAATACAGACATTGATCCGGTGCTGAAATAAAACGGTCTGCAGCAAAAAAATCTGCCGCAGACCATTTCTTTTTCAGAATGATTAGCCCGCTGCTGTTGACTTATTTTTCAGCAGGGAGCTTTTCAGAAAGAACTTGGGAACGGCGGAATGCTGCAGGGGTGACTCCAAAGTGATTTTTGAAGTCGCGGTGAAATGCTGTCAGGCTGGCATAGTGTATTTCTTTTACGATATCTGCAACCGGTAGAGAGCTCTGTCCGAGTCTGTGTGCCGCAATTATCAGTCGATGCCGTCGCAGGTACTCCTGCGGAGAGATTGAAAAGTGCGTTTTCCACTGCCTGAAAAATGTCGCATGTGAAAATCCGAATTTTGCTGCGACAGTATCACAGTTTATTCTGCGGTCGTAGTGATGCTGCAGATAAAGCGCCGCTTCTTCCAGCCGGTTTTGTTTGTTTTCGGGGACTGGCGTCTGCAATGCAAAAATCAATTCCCGCAGAATTTGAAAACAGACCCAATCCAACTGGTCAATCATATTTCCTGATGTGTAGCAGATCAACAGATGTCTGAAACGGGAAATCAACTTTGAAAGGTTGTCTTCGAGCGTGATGGACCAGAATTTTTCTGCCGGAAAAAATCCCCAGCTACGCAGAAGCTCTGCCTGTTCAGGAGGATACCAAAATGAAATCGTGTTGCGGGGACGGGGATCTGATATGACAGTTTCCATTTCCGGTGTTTTGAATATGGCATTGGGAAACGGGATATTCATAGGTTCTCCATCAACCAGATCACGGCAGATATCCGGATAATTATCGAGTCTGATACAGATTTCGTAACGCGAAACGACATGTCTTTGCCGGGCAAAGATACTGTCATTGCAGTAATACGCTCCTGCTATTTTCAGCGGAAAATCCGTCTGTCGGGGCAAATGGTGAAGATCAGGGCTTTTCCATTCCATCTTACATTTTCCTTTTCAATATGTTGTATCAATATAGCACAGTTTCTCTGCTGATGCAAATCGCAAAATTATAAAAATGTATTTGATACGATACATGTATTTTTATTTGATACGATTCAACCTTGCCGTAAGAGTATTTCACGATTATATTTAACAGAAACACAAACTTTAAACATTTAGCGGGGATTTTTATGAAACATTGGGATATTGTTGTCTGCGGCGGCGGTATTGCCGGCGTTGCAGCTGCGCTTGCTGCCTCCCGTCAGGAAAAAAAGGTTCTTCTGGTGGAAAAACAATCAGTACCGGGAGGGTTGGCAACATCCGGATTGATTTATATTTATCTTCCGGTGAGCGATGAAAACAACCGGATCGTAACTTCCGGTATCGCCGGAGAACTTTTAAGAAAATGTCAGGAGTACGGTCCGTTTTCTCTGCGTGAACGCTGGGGAGGTTCTGCTGATGGAAATTGCGGACACCCGGGAGAACGTTGCCTTTGCTGCTTTTCTCCTGCCGGTTATGAACTTACGCTTGAAAAAATGCTTCAGGACAGCGGCGTTGAATTGTTTCTTGATACGACTGTCATCTCTGCGCGCTGTGACGGACAAAAACGGTTGTCTGAAATAGAATTGTTTTGTGGAACAGAAAGAGAACCGGTGACGGCTGATTGTTTCATTGATGCCACCGGAGGAGCATATCTGCTCCGGATGGCGGGTGCTGCGTGTTTTTCTGAAAGCAATTATGTTTCACCGTGGTTTATGGAATTCAACGAACAGTCTCAGAGCCGTTATCATTTTTCTGACGATATCCATATTCAGGTTGTCCGCGATAACACGCCAGCTGGGACAGCTGATGAAGTTTTGACAGCTGATGCCGTCCGGAAATTTTTAAAGCGGCAATATGAGGTGATCCGTTCTTATTATGACCGGTTGCCGCCTGAACGGCGTAAAAAATGTTATCCCCTGCATCTGCCGGGAATGGTACAGCTCCGCAAAATAGCCCGGATTGCCGGAATGGCGGAAATCAGAGATGGTTTTGCCGGAGTTGCTGTTGCTGACTCTGTCGGCGTTGCAGCTGATTGGCGTCAGATGGCTCCATCGTGGGAAACTCCATACTGGGCATTGCTGCCGGAAAAAGTCCGGGGAGCTCTTGCTGCCGGTCGTTGCATCAATGCTTCCGGGGAGGCATGGGAGATTTTCCGGGTGATTCCCGCTGCCGCCATGACCGGAGAGGCGGCTGGTACTGCGGCAGCTCTTGCCTGCGAACAGGGAATCGATCCGGTTGATTTGCCGGTCAGGGAACTTCAGAATAAACTGGTTGAAAATGGCGGCATCTTACATATCGCCAATGCACAATAAAAAGCAGGAGAATTTCATTATGTCAACTATTCAAAAACATCATAATATTGCATGGCGCACTTCACACCTTCAAACCTGCACTCGAGTATCATTTTTGCTGACAGAACTGCTGGTACTGACTGCTCAATATTGCCGCAAACTCAAAACTGTTTTTGCGTCAGCAAAAACTTTACCGCTTTTTTTGAAAGAAAAGGGGAGCGTGAGGGAAAAAGAAGTTTTCCGGTGCCGACGCGCGGCTTTTTCTCGTGAAAATAAGTTGTCTTTTCCCCTCGCATCAAGCCCCTTTACTCTCATAGAACTGCTGGTTGTGATTGCGATCATTGCAATCCTTGCAGGGATGCTTATGCCGGCTTTGCAGCAGGCAAGAGAACGCGGCAGAACTGCGAATTGTGTCAGTCAGCAGAAACAGGTTATGCTGGCGATCTTAAGTTATGCGGATGCATACAATAACCGTTACCAGACTCGATACAAAGATTCACTCAACACCATCCGGAGCAAAGATCCCGGTTGGCTTTACGGTATTATTGACGGAAAATTCATCGATGATGGCATGACACGCTGTCCCTCGCTCGGACTTGATACCGTCCCGGAGACCTACCGTTCTGTTGGCAGAGAACGGGTAAAGGTTTGTTACGGACTTCTGGATAATCTCAACTCAGCCGGTTCCCCGTACTATCTTCCGGATTACTACTACAATCTCAACGGCAGTGACAGCAATTACTCTTTCATCAACTTCACCAGAATGAAACGCAGTTCCAAAAACATTTTGAGTGCCGATTCGATCATTGTCAATAACTCTACTTGGGGGACTTCGCAGTATTACTACATTTATGTCAACAATAAAACTGCCGGAAACGGCGCCGTTCACGCCCGGCATAACGGTTCGATAAATCTGATGTACGCCGATGGTCATGTCGAAAACGGTCAGCCGGGAAAATATAAAGCCGATCTTGCCATCGGGGATATTAAATTCATTTCTGATAATCTTATGTATTATACTCAAAATCTGGAGTTCAAAAAATGTCAGTAAATATTCGTTTTTTCAAGATATTATTCCTGCTTGCAGCGCTTATTCCGCTGCTGATTCGGGGAGAGGAAAATTATACCATTGTCCGCAACGGCAAAGCCGAAGCTGTCATTTTGCTTGATAAGCGGGCGACCCGGAGTGCACAGCTGGGCGCTTTTGAACTTCAGCATCATATTCAGCTGATCACCGGAGTCCGTCTGCCCATTACGGACAGTATTCCGGAAAAAAACAAACTTGTCATTAAGGTTGGCGGAGAGAATTCCGGACTTCCTTTTGAGGCTTTGCGTATCCGTTTTTCTGAAAATCGGATACTGCTGACCGGTCATGATACTGCGGACTTCAGAAAAGTTGACTATCAGAAATCCGGAACATTTCCGGGATTTTTCTCTGTCAGCAACGGTTCTTTGTATGCAGTGTATGATTTTCTTGAATCATTCTGCGGTGTGCGTTTTTATTATATGGATGAGTCCGGAACGACATATCGGAAGCGCAAGACCCTTACGGTCAGAAAACAGAACAAAGATTTTGTTTCACCATTGGATGCTTTCCGTTACATTTATATTGATGACAGCAAATTTCTTGATATTTCCCCCCGGGATCTGTTGTTGTGGCGGCACAGATGGCGGCAGTGTCAGTATTACGGCTTAACCAACCACAATCAGTACAGTATTTATTTTGCCCATTGGAACCGGGCAAAAAGCAAAAATCTTGCTCCGGCATTCAAAGACCGCCGTCCGGAGCTTTTTGCCAAGGGGTTCAACGGCAAATATCATGCAATAGATGCGATTTTGCGTCAGAATTATCCCGGTGATGCCAATTTGCCGCCGCAGTTGTGCTATTCCGAACCGGGAACTTCGCGCTATTATGCTGAGGAAGCGGCGATTTATTACAGCGGAAAAAATACGTTGGGAGGGTGGAACAACTTTTTGGGAAAATATCCGACGGATCGTGATTTGCTTCCCCGTACTCCGGGCAAGAGCTGGTTTTATCCGGTTCAGGGCGGAGATACCGGCGGATACTGCAGATGCGCCGATTGCAAAAAACTTTTTCCGGAAGAATCCGAAGCCGATTACTCCAATACAAAATTCAGTTTTATTTCTCAAGTTGCGGAAAAGTTGCAGAAAATTGCTCCCGGAGCCGGTATTTCAACATTGGCTTATATCCGGACACTGGGATATCCGGAAAAGGTGAATTTGCCGGAAAATGTTTCTGTTCAGCTTTGTCTGCCGGTTTATTCATGGTGGCATCCGACGGCGCAGAAACTGCAGTTTTCTGCTTATGATAAATGGATGAAGAATGAGGCGGAAAAGCGTCCGATGACTTTATGGACATATCTTTTCGGTCCCCGCTGGGATGCCCGTATCCACCACTCAGACTATCTGCCGTTTCCCGGAGTCTATCATCATGCTGTCGGAAAGATGTTCAAGAAGTTTACTTCCGATGGTATCAAAGGTTGGTTTACTGAAGTTGAAATGCGTTATCAGGCGTTGGAGGCCTATATTGCCGCACGAATCTGTTATGATCCGTCAGCCGATCCGGAAAAAATCATTGATGAGTATTTCAAAGACATGTTCGGCGCCGCAGCTCCTGAGATGCGCGCTTTTTATGATGAGTTGGAAAAAGCGTACTGGAATCCGGCAAACTGTCCTGCCCAGTGGTTGAAAAATCCCGACAAGGTTATGGGGCCCCGGGGCGAGATGCGTCGATATTGGACGACATCTTTGCATTCTCCGGATATCAACTGGCAGATGGGAACCGGTGCGCGGATGGAAAAACTGGATAAATTGATCCGTTCTGCACAGAAAAAAGTTTCCACTCCGCAGGAAAAAGTCCGATTGGAACGGGTTTTGAAATATTTGTGGCGTCCGGCAGTTCAGGGAAAAATCGATTATGAAAATTTCAAAATACGCCGCCAGACGCCGCCGCGGATGCTTGATGTTTTCCGCTGTCCGGATGCAGGCGGAGACTTCAACCGGATCGATTGGAAAAAAGCTGCAAAGATAACCAATTGGCAGAAGGTTACCGGCGGAGCTGATTCCTCCCGCTGTATTTTGCGCCTTGCTGCGGATAAAAAGCATCTTTATCTGCATTTCTTTGATCCCGAAGGACACGGCGAAAATCCGCTTTCCGCCTGGACGGATTGCTGGGAAGTCTATTTTACGACCAATGGAACATATCCGCAGTATCAGGTGACATTATCTCCGAAAGCCGGAGTGTTTTCATTCAAACGCATCCGGGTGGAGGAGAGAGAAATCACTCAGCCGTGGAAAAACGGAATTAAATTTTCCCAGTCAAAAGTCGGGAAAGGCTGGAAGATCCTTGTTTCTCTTCCGCTTGCTGATCTGCCGTTCAATGGCAGAGACATGCGGGTCAACTTCTTCCGTACTCGCCCTGAAAACTCCATTGCCTGGACTGCCATTTACAACCGTCAGTTCAGTGCCGGAAGTGCTTACAGCGGCAAATTGCGGTTCCTGCCTTTTGAGGTTGAAGAAAAATTTTTCACCTTCCGCCGGGGCAATGAATGCGGTATCATCCGGGATCCATTCGCCGGAAACGGCAGAGCCGGATGGATGGACAGCAACCGCGGCTGGGGTATCAAACTCAGGTGCGGAAAAGCGTTTCCTGCCGGAAAATATCAGATTTCCGTCAATCTCCGTGCGGATGTTCCGGAAAAATACAATGGCACATTGACCATTGGTCTTTACGACAATAAAAAGAAAAAGACTGTCGCCCGGCACGGTATTCCGGTTGAAAAGATCCGGGGCGGAAAATATCGTAATATTATACTTGGAACATGGTCATGCACGCTCCGGTCTGAGATTTGTGTCAGTGCCCTGAGTCCTGTTCTCAAAGGTTCAAAGATTTATATCGACTCTTTTGAATTTGCTCCGGTCGATCAGCCTGCGGAGAAAGATACGTCGGTCATACCCGTGGTACCCCTCCGCCGGGAGACGCGTGTTTTGCCGCGCAATCGTCATCCGTACAAGGATATGGATTGGAAAAATATCATTCGTGTCCCCGGAACAACGCATCGGCATACTCATGCCAGAACGCAAGCATCCATTGACTATGCCGCAGCGCAGGGAATTGAATTTTTCACCCTTTCAAATTATCATCCGTCCGTTCCGCTCTGGCCTCTTGCCGGAGGTACGAAGCGGGATTTTATCTACCGTCAGAGAGGCTATATCCACAATGGCAAGTTCCATGATAAAGAAATCGACTGGAATGAGGTCATTGCCAAATGGAAACACGAATTGCCGGAGGATATTCAAAAGCAGCTTCCGTTGCGGGCTCCGGAAAAAGAATTGCGTTTGCCTGACGGTGTTCTGGAATCTCCCAATGCGGAGTTTCATGCGTTTAAGGATGTCAGTTATCTGGTTCATGTCTGCGCACCGGGATCAACCTTTTCGGCGGGACACTTTGATTTGCGCAATAAATTCAAACTCAAAGAACACGGTTTTTTTCCCGGATGCCGCATCCCGTGGAAGGAGGCATTCAAACTTATGCTTGAGCGTCTCATTATTCCCGATGGCGGCGGAATCACCATCAATCATCCGTCCTGGTCTTATCTGAGGCATGAATTGATGCTTGAAATGCTGGATTTTGATCCCCGCGTTCTGGGGATAGAAGTCTATAACCACAGCAGCGGAGAAGCTGACCACAATGCCTGGAGCGAAGCCCATTGGGATCGTATTCTGGCAACCGGACGGCAGTGTTTCGGATTTTTTGTTCCCGATCACCCCGGTGCCAATCCCGTCTGGCACGGACGCAATATCATGCTGGTGAAAGAGCGTACAGCAGAAGCGTGTTTGCGTGCCATGCGGCAAGGTAACTGGTACGGGGCAATCAACAACCGTCCGCTTTGCTTTACCCGCATTGAATTCAAAGCTGATGTCCTTACGGCAGAAACAGATAAAAAAGCCGTGCTTCTGGTCATTTCTGCTCAGGGCGTTGTCAAACGGGTCGTCGGGACAAAGATTACTTTTAAAGTGGATGACCAATCCCGGGGAAAACATGTTTTTCTGCGAGTTACCGCAGGAGAATATCATGCACCTGTATCTGATCCGCAAAAACTTTTCAGTCAACCTTTTATGCTTTTGCCGGAGGAAAAATGACAACAAACCGTACCGATCTTGATCTTCAGCTTGATCAGGCAAGACGCTGTGATTGGTATTATTTCACTCTGACAGCGCTTGACAGGATCAAAACAAATTTCATGCCGCATCCGGAAGAAAAATTTTCTTTTTATGCCGTTCCGGGCGGAAACTGCTGTTTTGCCGTCGCTTTCCGGAGCCGTTTTCCCGCTCGGAAGGTGAAAATTGATATTTCCGGAGAGCTTGAATGTCGCTCAACTCCTGTTTTTAATGTCGTTTATCCGGAAGAATCCGCGTTGCTGCCAGACCGTTTGGGAGAAGATGATTCCATTGCTGTTTTACCGGCAAATACCGCAGGTTCCTTTCTCATAAACATTTCTGTTCCGGAAGAGCTGCCATCCGGAAAATATACAATTTCTCTGCAATTGCAATCATCCACTCATCGCTGTATGACTCAGGAAGCGGTCGTGGAGGTTTTACAGGCATTGCCGCAGCCGGAGTTTGCACGGCATATTATTTTTTGGCCGCACTGGCGGGTGTTTGCTGAACACTTCGGACTGAAACTCTGGAGCGATGAATTTTTTGAAAAAGCTGAACCTTATCTGCTTGCGATGCGGCATTTGGGAATGAATGGTATCATGGCAAGTATTGTCCACGACCCCTTTCGCTATCCGCTGCCGGAGGAATTTTATGCCTATAATGATTATCCTGCCATGATCCGCTGGCAGAAAGATGATGATGGAAATTGGCATTTTGATTACAGCGTGTATGACCGTTATGTCAAATGGAACATGGCTCATGGCATTGATGCGGAAATTGAATGTCATTCTCTTCTGCCATGTAAAAATCAGCAGCCGGAGCTGGCATGGTTTGACAGCCGGAATCAGTTTCACACCTGCCGTACGACCTTTGATGCGCCGGATTACCGGAATGCGTGGAGGGTGTTTCTGACAGAATTTATGGCGCACAACCGCGCAATGGGATGGGAAAAACTCATAACTATTTGTCCTTACGACGAACCGGCAAACCCCGAGAGTTTCATTTCTGCGGCGAAACTGATCCGGGAATATGCCCCGGAAGCGAGGATCACTGCGGCTATCGGTTCTGAAAAAGCAGTCGCTGTTGCCGGATTTATTGATATTGCAACCTTGCATCTGGACTCAGGTTATTCTGTTGAAAATGAAGATATTCTCCGGCAGCAAGGTATTGAACTGCGCTGGTACAACTGCTGTTTCCCGGATTGGGGAAATACGCTTTTCAACTGTTCGCTTGCGGAATGTTACCGGATGCCTTTTATTTCAGCAGCCGGAAAATACTCAGGTTTCCTGCGCTGGTCCGTGTTTGATTGGCCGGAAACGGTGTTGAGTGATCCGGCGTTCAACTGGCCGACCGGAGATGCTTTTCTGCTTTATCCGGGAGAGACGCCCGTTTTTTCACTCCGTGCCGTGGCGTGGCTCTGTGGACAGTATGATTTGAAACTGCTGCTGGCAAAGAAGCTGAATGCTTCAGAGACTCTTTCGCGGGAGATTGAACATTTTATCAGCACTTTGGGCAGAAAAGAAAAGCTCACTGCTGATGAAACGATCGGTAAATGGCAGAATGAAATTTGTGCTCTGCTGAAAAAAGATTGAACATACCGTGGAAGAAGTCTTCCTGAATAATTGATCTGCGGCGTGTTTTTATACGTTGTCAACAATTGTTTTTTGTTCCGTGCGCTGATAAGCGTGCAGAAAGCGCAGGGCCTTCAAGCCGTCGAACCAGCGGAAAAAGGCTTGCAGTCTGGCGTTGTATTCCGGCGGCGTGTTTTTGACGATCAACGGCCATACTGTGTAAAATTTTTCCGCCTGCAAAAAGTTGATATCATCACCCGGGATATGTTCCGGAAGTTCTGTCTGAAACAGAAATCCGTCGTGTTTTTTTGCCGCTTCCAGAAGCATTTTTAATTTTTTAAATGCAAAATCAGGGATGTCTTCCATTTTGCCGCCGCCCAACAGTTCCTTTACCGAACGGCCCGTTCCGAAGGGAACACGCTCGGATATCCGCGGTGACGGGTGAACAAGAATACTCCTGCTTTGGCAAAGCTCGCCTTGTTTTGCCAGCTCCTGAAGAAAATAAAAATCCTCTCCCGCCTTTTTGATTTTCATGCCGCCGGATTGAATATAACTTCTGACTCTGACACCGAAGCCGCTGCCGATACTGACAAAACCGTAAGGCGAACCGGACTCCTGTAATTTGCGGGCATAGCGGAACATGTAACGCTCATATTCCCTTATCGCCCATTCCTGTTCAGGGGTATCCGCCCGGCTGTGCCGGATTTTGATGATTATGCCGGGGGCGTCGGGATGTTTTTCAAGAACAGCAAGAGATTCTTGAAAATAGTCCGCTTCAACAGGGCTGTCACCGTCAAGGGAAAAGATAACAGACTTGTCAAGCTGTTCAAAAGTTCTGCTTCTTGTGAAACAATCCATGCCGATTTTTCTTGCTTCACCGACACCGCCCTTCAGGTCGGGGGCGTAGAGCGCAAAGATTCCCGCCTGATTGCGTTGCTCAAGGATTTTCAGCAGCTCAAGAGAATCTTCCGGAGAGGCTCCCGCCGGGTGATTGACAACAACAAGAACCGCAACGGATTCGTTTTTTTGTGCGCATTCAATTGAGTTGAGAACTTCAGGAAGATATTGATTTTCTTTCCACGCAGGAATTACGGCGCAATGACAAAACCCGGCAAGTTCAGGAATTTCCCTGCCGGGATTTTTACGCAAGTATTTGCGGAAGTCCTGCTCCCGCATGATTTACCTGATAAAGCGTTGAGTCGTTGACACCACCCAGCGTTTGAGCAGGGGGGAAAGAACAAAGTCCTCAAGGGAATTATCTGATTTGAACTGATAATCGCAATAAGGACACCTCGGGTAAACCTCAAGGTCCTGAGGGGATACCTTCTCTTTGCAATTCGGACAGATAACGTCAGTCATCGTCGCCGAATCAAAATTTTTCAATGGATTCGTATTCTTTTTCATAATACTGTAAATATATATCAAAAAATAATAAAGTCAAGCGCGTTCCGGCATTTTTCCGGCACGGACTGAAACTGTAACGGCATCCGTAAATGTTGCACGGATGATATCATTGACTTCTTCAAGAGTCAGACTTTTCAGAATTTCTATCTCTTTTCCGGGATCGGGCAGGGTGTCCGGATGATAGAATATATCCAGCAGCGCATTATACAGTCTTCCTGAACAGGAATCCTGACATTTGAGCGTTTTGAAGAGGATACGCTCGCGCGCGCTTTCAAACTCCTCCTGATCCAGCCCTTCAGCTTCCAAACGGCGGATTTCAGATTTGAGAAGAAGTGTTGTATCCTCCATCCGGTCACAGCGGGTCTGGGCATAGAATGCAAACCAGCCGGGATGGAATCCTCCTGCCATATCCATACCGACGGCATAGGCAAGCGCATTATCTTCTCTGATACGTTTGAAAAGTTTGGCAGATAAGCCGTTTTCGGCGGCATTGAGCATTTGAAAGACCAGATGTGTCCGGGGATCGGAAAGTCTTTCTCCTTTAATCGCAACAATGACTGCCGTCTGTTCTCTTGAAAGCGGAATATCTTCTGTTACAGAAGAATCAGGAAAACACGGTTCCTGCGGAAAAATCAACTCCTGTTCATCAAATGACATGCTGTTCAACAGATCACTGGCATATTGCATTGCTTCTTCCTGAGAGATATCTCCGGAGAATCCCGCCGCAGTACGGTGAATGTTGGTGATTTGAGCGTAATACGAAACGATATCAGATACTTCAAGACGTTCAAGCGAAGCCTCTGTACCGTGTGAACCTGCTGCAATCGGATGTTTGCCCAGTAGCAGTTCTTTTGTACGGTCAAACGCTGTTTCCAATGCGGCTGTTTTACGGCTGGCAAGCAGTTCCAGCATACGGGTTTTTTCGCGTTCAAACTCTCTTTGTTCAAAACGGGGTGCCGTTAAAATTTCTTTAAGAAGCGCAAATGCTTTGGCGAAACTTTTGCGGGGAGCATTCAAGTCAACGAGAAAAGAATTTGCTCCTGCATTGACAGAGAATTCTGCACCGAAAGAGTCAAAAAGTGTTAAAATTTCACTCTCACTGTGCTGTGCGGAGCCGGCACCCAGCAGCGCCTGAAGAAGTTTGGTCATTCCGGATTTTTCCGGATTTTCAAAGATGATTCCACCGGGGAAAATCATTGAAAAATGAATCATTGGAATACTGTGTTCCGGAAGATGCAGCACCGGTATTAAATGGGATACCGGCAATTTTGTCAGCATGGCGGATTTTTTCTCAGCAAGCTGTTTTGGGGCAGAAGTCCGTTGAGAGGACAGCTGCCGGATGATACAGAACTGTTCTTCCTGCAGGCAGATTTTTGCAATCTCTCTGATTTGTTCAGGTGTTGTTCTATCAAGCTTTTTTTGATAAAAGTCTCCGAAATCCGGATTTCCGCAGTCAAGAATACCTGCGCCGATGATGGAGCTGATATGTTCCAAATCTTCAAGTTGACGAAGATATTCCGCGCTTTGCTGTGTTTTTTCGCGCCGGATTTCTGCTGTGGAAATATCTCCGTTGGCAACTTTTTCAAGTTCTTTTCTTATGCCCTTTTCAAGTTTGCCGAGTTTATCCGGGGCGGCAACTGCGGTTATACCGGCAACGCCGCTGCCGGGGAGCGTGTAGCAGAAACTTCTTACGCCGAGCGCCAGAGGATTTTCCAATTCAAACTTGCGGTTCATTCTTGAGGCGGCACCCATACCCAGCAAGCCGAAAAGAATATCCGTTGCGGGCATGTCGGTCAAAGCCTGTTCCGGCAGTTTCAATCCAAGAGTGAGTCTTGCAACCGTATCAGGAAAGACAAATTCAGTTACGCGCGGCGCAATCTGCTGCGGTTCTTCAGGAAAAGGCGGCATTTCTTCAAGATTTTTTGCCTGCCACGATCCCAAACGGGATTCCAGAAGTTCAAAGACTGTATCAGGATCAGCCGCCCCCGTGATGACCCAGAAACATCTGCCGGGCGTATAGCGTTGGGCATGATAATTCATTGCCATATCGCGGGTGACCTGTGAAATCATCTCCTTGCGTCCGATGATCGGAATCCTCATGGGATGCCGCAGAAAAAGTGTTTTGAAAAAAGTTTCCTGCAGCTGTCTTGACGGATCATCCTGCGTGCGGTCATATTCTCTTAAAATAACTTCCCGTTCCGCATTGAAACGAGCCTGCGGCAACTCCGGAAAACGGACCATGGAAGAGAGGATTTCAAGAATCAGCGGCAGTTTTTCAGCTCCGCCTTTGGCATGGTAAACAGTTCTGTCGAAACTCGTGTAGGCGTTGACGCTGCAGCCTGCTTTTCCGAGCGTATCGGCAACGGCAGTACCCGGATATCCTTTGCAGCCCTGAAAGAGCATGTGTTCCAGAAAGTGCGACAGACCGCAGCCGAGAAAGCTGCCTTCATGAATACTGCCGGTGCGGATATAACACTCTGCCATGACAGTTCCGCCGGGGCGGGGCAGTACATAAATTTCCATGCCGTTGTCAAGACGGCGAACTTGTGTCCGGGAATAAAAATTCATAATCAATCAATCTTGGGTAAAGAAATATTTTCTGACGGAGATTCTGCTGTCAACCGGGGCAGCGGAGACAGATCAATATCAAAATCACTGCGCCGGTCGCCGGGAGAGGCTGAGAGAATTGAAACGCTTATCAGATTATAAACCAGATTGCCGACATCGGATGCTGTACTTATACCCCAGCTTTCCAGAACATCCGGAGCCAGAACTCCGAATTGATTTTCGGCAAATTCCCTTAAGCCCAGAATCAATTCCTGTGCGTTGACATGACGGTGCTCCGGCAGGCGGCTGACTGTGAAGGTGACAGCGTTGGAAACAAAACTGTAAGCATCTGCTGCGTAACGGGAATCTGTTTTCAGCAGTTCCCTGATTTTTTTATCAAAATCGTTACTCATAGTTATTTTCTGTTGGCGGGATTCTTTTTCCCTTTGATAATTGATGACGGATCCGTACTCAAATAATCTGTAAGGATTTTTATACTTTCAAGAGTCTGGTTCAATTTGGAGAGCGTATCATCAAGACTTTCTCTTCCTTCTGATAATTCGGTAAGACCTTTTCTGAATGCAGAAGTCGTTTCCGGGAGTTTCATTTCCTGAGTTGTGCGGGTCAGCTGTTCTCCCAGATTGTTCAGTACATCCAGATCTTTTTCAAGAGTGTTGAGCAGACGGTTCAATCTGTTTTCATCCAGAACACGCAGAATCGTACCGGAGCCTGCTTCAAGGTGCTCTGCCGCTTCATTGATACGGTTGATGGCGGAACTGATCGCCGGATCTGACAGCAAATCAGAGAGTTTGCTCAGAGAGCGTTCCAGTTCTCCTGCAATATCTTCAAAGCGGATCTTTCCCAATCTGTCAAGTGCTCCGGAGAGTGTTGCCGTCAAGTCTTTGATGGTAGAGGGGACTGACGGAATGTATTCTGCTTCTCTGACAAGTGCATAATGTTCAAGCAGATTGATCGGCGCATCCGGGTGAGCAAAATAATCCAGTTCAATAAATTTCATGCCGGTAATACCGGCAAATTCCAGACGGCAGCGCAGACCGTTTTTTATCTCTTTCTGCAGCATGTTGTCAAATGTTCCTGAGATGCCCGTCCGGATGCGTGTCCTGTGGAAGTGCGCGGGATCTATTTCCATTGTAACCAGAACTTTTTTTGAATCCATATCAATAGAAAGCTTTGAAACAGAGCCAACCGGAACCCCCCGGTATTTGACTGATGAACCGACAGACAGTCCCTGAACAGATTCTGAAAAATAGGTGAAAAGTTGTATTTTATCTGCAAAAAGGTCTGATAATCCCAGACAGAACAGGCCGGCAAGAAGCAGGAGCAGTCCCGCTGCGGTAAATATGCCTATCCGTAAATTTTGCTGACGTTCATTCATTGTGAATTTTCCTTTCAACGTTTGAGACCGTCGCGGTCAAGAAATTTATGGATCCATTCAGGTTCAGAAGATTTCAACAATTCCTGCGGAGTGCCTTCTGCTGCAATGGTTTTGGTCATTTTATCAAGCATGATGACTCTGTCGGCGATAGAAAATACACTGTCAAGTTCATGTGTGACGACGATAATCGTTGTACCGAACTGTTCCCGCAGAGAAAGAATCAGACGATCCAGTCCGGCTGAAGTCAGGGGATCCAGCCCCGCAGACGGCTCATCAAAAAACAGCAGATCCGGATTCAGTGCCAGGGCCCTTGCCAGTCCCGCACGTTTGCACATGCCGCCTGATAGTTCAGATGGCATGTATTTACCGAAACCTTCCAGGTCAACAAGTTTGAGTTTTTCATTGACGATCTGTTCGATTTCTGCTGCTGATTTGTCGGTATATTCCTGCAGAGGCAGGGCAACGTTTTCAAAGACCGTCATAGAACCGAAAAGAGCGCCGCCCTGATAGGTCACGCCGAAACCGCGCATGATTTCGCGGCGTTCTTCAGGCGTTGCGTTGACAATGCTGCGTCCTGAGAGCAGAATGTCCCCGGATTTGGGCGGATATAAACCGATGATGTGTTTGAGCAGCGTACTTTTTCCGCAGCCGGAGCCACCCATGATGCAGAAAATTTCTCCTTTCCGCACCTGAAAATCAAGGTTCTGTAAAATGATTCTGTCACCGTAACCGATGCACAGATTTTTTACTTCAAGTTTTATATTGCCGCTATCCATTTTTTTCTGCCTCAATAACCGATGAAAGAATAAAGCAATGTTATAATTGCATCTGCAACGACCACAAGAAAGATCGAGGCGACCACCGCACTGGTTGCGCCTCTGCCGACGCCCTGGGCATCCGGTGGAGATTTGAAACCGCAGAAACATCCGGCAAGCGTAATCAGAACGGCAAAACAGAGTGTCTTGCCAATCCCAAGCAGAAAAGTTATGAAATCCAGCACGGTGACAGTTCTTGACCAGTAAGCCGCAAGAGGGATTTCCATTGAAACGCCGACAAGCATACCGCCGGCGATTCCCGCAACATCTCCGATGACAGTGAGCAGCGGCATGGCAATAAGCATAGCAAGGAGCTTCGGGTAAACCAGATAAGCAAGAGGGGGGATTCCCATGGTTTCCAGCGCATTGATTTCGTCATTGACCTTCATCGTTCCGATTTCGGCGGCGAAAGCGCTGGCGGCGCGCCCGGTTGCAATCATTGCAGCCATAAGAGGACCGAATTCCTTGAGAACGGCAAATCCGACTAAGTCAACAACGAAAATATCCGTACCGACTTTACGCATCTGCAGCATTGCCTGAATGCCGAGAACTGCACCCATCAGAAAACAGATGAGAGCGACAACCGGAACGGACTTTGCTCCGCAAAGATCCAGATAATACAGCAATTCCCGTTTTCTGAGACCTCTTTTTCTGAACAAAGCCGGAAAATTTGCGACAACACCCCCCAGGAAAATCAGAGGATCAACAATATTTGCACCGATTGTTTCCAAGAACCTACCGATACCTTTGTTTGTGCTGTCAGCCATTTTTTTCAGCCTCAACTTTAGGATCAGAAGGGGCGCGGCATTTTCTGTTTCTGGGCTTTGACTTTTACTTCTTCAAGTCCGAGAGAATACCAGATATCGCCGAAACCTGAGTTGCTGAATTGTTTGACTTTACCGTTGGCAAGACGTTCAAAGTTCTCAACCACGACCGGATGATCGGTTTTGTTCTTTGCCGCCAGAAGGACGTCAACCGCACCCTGAACATTATTCTGTTTCAGAAGGATCCAGGCGTAGACAGAGGCGACAAACGCACACGCTTCACCTTTGAGACGGGCGCATTTTTTCTTGTAGAACTTTGCCAGAAGAGTATCATCAGTTTTGTAAAGACGAACCAGCTTGATTGCCAGACTCTGCTGGTCAAACAGCATGCACTGAGGCAGAAGTTCATCGACCATCTTGTAATCTTTGAGCTGAAAATACAACTGCATTTTCATCGTATTGATCTGCCGTTTGAGCATAAGGTTCCAGATATAATACTTGCGGAAATTATCCGTGGCGGCAAGGGCATCGCGGGTTGCTTTGACCTGGATTTTTTCCAGAATCTGCATGGCGGCACGTTCACTGCCGGGACTGCGGCGCTGAAAGATGGTCAACTGACGGTTGATATCATTCTGAGCCTGCATGAGAATATTCTGAATAATCATCTGGTCGCGGTTGACGAATCTGCGGATAAGCAGTCCGACGATCAACTGAATGACCATGAACACAACCATTGCGGAAACAAGTCCCCAGACAGTTCCGTGGTCACGGTAAACGACTGCACCGATGGCAAAACCACCGACTGCTGAAATAAGAAAACTTAACATAACTGGGAATTACTTTCTGCGTTTGCGCTGTTTCTGACGTTCTTTTCTGGCAAGTTTTGCCAGACGTTTCTTTTTATCGTGTTCTTTTTTAGTCTGCGGAGCAGGACCGCCGCCTAAAAGACCACTCATGCCGATTGCAGAATCGGGCATCTGATCTCCGGCAAGAAGTCTGCCCAGCATGCCGTTTTTACGCATCATTTTACGCATGCCGTCAAATTGTTTGACCAGACCGCTGACCATTTCGTGCGGCACACCGGCACCGGCGGCGATACGTTTGCGGCGTGAGAAATCCAGAATATCGGGATTTGCACGCTCTTCTTTGGTCATAGAGAGGATGATTGCTTCAAGGCGGTTGAACTGCTTTTTGTCAACAGCTGAGAGGGCATCCGCCATCTGACGTCCGCCGGGGAGAAATTTCAAAATCGTCTCCATACCGCCGAGTTTGGTGATCTGGCGCAGCTGGGAGAGGAAATCGTTGTAGTCAAATTTGTTTTTGCGGAGTTTCGCCTGAAGAGCTTTAGCTTCTTCTTCGTCGATTTCTGCGGCGGCCTTTTCAACCAGAGAGACGATATCTCCCATGCCGAGAATCCTGCTTGCCATGCGGTCGGGATAAAAGACTTCAAGGTTGTCCAGCTTTTCACCGATACCGACGAATTTGACGGGGACGTTGGTGACCTTTCTGATGGAAAGAGCCGCACCGCCGCGGGCATCGCCGTCCAGCTTGGTGAGGATGAAACCGGTCAGTTCCAGGGCATTGTGGAAGTGTTCCGCCACGGAAACAGCCTCCTGACCCAAAGCCGCATCAGCAACCAGCAGCACATCGTCCGGCTGGACCGCCTGACGGATACGGACAAGTTCCTGAACCATGGTGTCGTCAATCTGAAGACGTCCCGCCGTATCAATGATGACCGTATCAAAGCCGGATTTTGCGGCTTCTTCAACAGCGTTGACGGCGATTGCCGCCACGTTGACACTGGTGCGTTCAACATGAACGGGAACATTGATTTCTTTACCGATGATCGCCAACTGGTCGATAGCGGCGGGACGGTAAACGTCACCGGCGACCAGAAGGACTTTTTTGCCGTCTCTGCGGAGTTTCAGAGCAAGCTTACCGGCAGTCGTGGTTTTACCGCTTCCGTGAAGACCGACGAGCATGATAACTGACGGTGTTTTGGTGCGGTTGAGTTCAACGGCATCGGAACCGAGCAGTTCAACGAGCTGATCGTTGACGATTTTAACGACCTGCTGTGCGGGGGTGACGCTTTTGAGAACGTCCTGTCCGATACACTTTTCTTTGACAGAGGCGATAAACTCTGTTGCGATTTCAAGGTTGACGTCGGCATCGATGAGGGCGAGACGGATCTCCCGCATTGCATCTGCAATGTTCTTTTCAGAAAGCTGGGTCTCTCCCCGGAGTTTTTTGAATACTCCATGTAACTTGTCACTGAGATTTTCAAACATTCTTTTCTGTTGACATCCTATATTATTATTATACACTGATACAATCGTCAAGTAATATACTCTTTATTTGCTCTTAATTCAAGGGAATACAAATTCAAAATTCAAATTTTCAGAGATTTTGCAGATCGGGTGTTGTCGGAGGACGGTGCCGGATTTGAAAAAATACAGTTTTTTTTTATATTCTCCGGGTTTTCGGTTTGCTTAAATTGAGAATGGGTATTATATTTGCAGTAGAAATATATTTACAGACAACTTCCAAAGCAGGAGGATTCTGAGTATGAAAAGACGGGAATTTCTCAAGGCGGCACTCACTTGCGGTGTGTTGGGCAGTGTTGCCAAAGTTTGTCCGGCATTTGCCGGTTTGGAAACGCCGGTCAAGTCCCGGACTTCCGGCAGAGCAAAATCTGTGATTGAACTGTGGATTTGGGGCGGTCCTTCTCACATTGAGTCCTTTGACCCGAAACCTCAGGCGTCACACGACTACAACGGCGGACACGGTGCGATACCGACCAACGTTGACGGATTGTTTCTCAGTGATTATATGCCTGAAATGGCAAAGATTGCAGATAAATTTTCGATTATCCGCAGTATGACTCATCCGTTCAGAGGACATGAAACGGCGACTTATCTTATGCAGACGGGGCGCACTTTAGGCGGCGGAATCACATATCCTGCCATCGGCGCCATGCTGGCGATGCTCAATGGCGGCAATGTTCAGCATAATCTGCCTGCTTATGTTGCGTTGACCACGACCAAAGGACGTTTTTCCGAGTGCGGATTTCTGGGGGATAAGTATTCTCCCTTTGCAACAAGCGGCAATCCTGCTGCCAAAACGTTTCAGGTGGATGGTTACACGCCTGTCGGCGGCGTAACTGCGGCACAGATGCGGGCGAAATTTGATTTTCTGGATGATTTGGATGATTTTGCTCCTGAGCAGAAAAATCACCCTGAGTTTGTCAAGTTTGACCGCGCAGGAAGCGATGCGAAAAATATTCTTTTCGGCAAAGCTGCGGAAGTCTTTGATCTTTCGCGCGAACCGCTTGCCATGCGCCAGAGATACGGCATGAACCGTTTCGGACAATCCTGTCTGTGCGCCAGACGTCTGGTTGAAGCAGGGGTTCCTTATATTACCATCAACGCTTCCGGCTGGGATACGCATAAGAAACACTTTGAGGCACTCAACCGCCTGATGCCCGAAATGGATAGAGCGCTGCATGCGCTTTTGACCGATCTTCAGGAACGCAACCTCTTCGATCAGACAATCGTCTGGTGGACAGGGGAATTCGGACGCACGCCCAAAATCGACTGGCATGCTCCCTGGCAGGGCGGCAGAAACCACCACAGCAGCTGTTTCAGTGCGATGGTGGCAGGCGGCGGTTTTGCCGGAGGAAAAGTTGTCGGCTCTTCGGATGCAACAGGCGATTTTGTTGCCAGCCGTCCGGTTTCTCCGGTGGATATGCTGGGCAGTTTGTATGAACGCTGCGGAATCGATCCCTCTCAACCCTTTCCGTCAAATCCGATCGGTTTGAGGGAGCCGATTCTGCCCGGAGCCGATCCCAAGACCCGGCTGCGTGAAATTTATCTCTGATGTATCATGATTGATTTTTCTTCTGCCCGTATTGCGTTGGATACGCTTTTTGCTGTTCCGGACAGTAAAGGCGGATTGTCTTTGCCGGAGGGGCGTTTCTTTGTGCTGATTTCAGGACTTCTTGACCGGGTATCGGGAACTCCGGTTGACTCTTCCCGTCCGGCGGCATGTGCTGATTATCTCAATGCTCTTGAACTTGAATTCGGCTCTGAAAATGCAGGAAGAGTTTTGCTTGAAGAGTGCTTTGAAGCAATCATCAAACATAAAATTCTGCCGGAACAATTATCTTCTCAGGATGAAACTGTGCTTTTTCTTTTGAACAGCGTGCTTGAGTTGTGTGCCGCGTTGAAAGAGACGGTGAAGTTTGCCGTAGAGGAAGAACGCCGGAAACTGCTGCCGTCAGCTGAAAACCTTTTTGCGGAACTGCCTGCGTTTGAAGACGATAATCCGCTTGAAAAAATGGCGCAATCTTTGCGTGACTGTGACCGTTTCCGCAGTCGGCGGGTGTTCCGCTGGGTGGGAGGAAAACTGGTTCCCTCTGAATTGCAGTCCGCCAAAAAAACGGAGTCTTTTTTCGGATTCTACGGCGTGCGGGCAATTTTTCAGGATCACTTCAACGATTTTGCCATGGGCAGAACGAATATTCCGCTTCTGGTTTACAGTCTGCCCGGATACGGCAAGACCAGTATGACGGTTTCTTATGCGATGGCGGTTGAAAATACGGTTCTGGTCCTGCCGGAACCCGAAGCACTTGAACGCTCGTGGGATGACCTGATTGCGCCGCTTGCCAGAAGACCCGATCACAAATTCATTATTTTCTTTGATGATATTGATCCGCGGAGTGTGGACTGGTACAATTTCCGTACCAACGTCGGCGGCGCTTTTTCTCTGCCCGGAAATATCATGCCGGTGCTGTCTTCAAACTTTGAATTTCCGGCAAGTATTCTGTCGCGCGGACGCAAAGTAAGTTATCCGGTCTTTGACGAATTGCGCTGTACAGAAATGATTGAGGACTTCCTCAAAGATTTCGGTTTGAAGAGTCTGCCGCCCAATCTGGTTTCTCTGATCGGCGCTGATTATACGGAGGAATTCGGACAGAAAAAGTTCAGTGAATTGTCTCCGCGAACCTTGATCCGTTATCTTTCAATTTACGCCCAGGACCGCAACAAACGCCGTCTGATTGCGGAGTTTGCCATGGGACAGATGATCACCCGTCCGGATGCGGAACTCTTTTATTCATTTAATATCAATTTGATGCGTTCACTTTACGGGGAAGAGTACATCGCCCGTTTAAGAGAAGAAAAATTAAAAAATCTTTAAAATGAAGGATTTTGTCGATGAAAAAAATTTCATTGTTTCTGCTGTCAGCCTGTGCCGTATTGCTTTCGGGTGCAGATGTTTTTGAAATCAAGGTTGAGAGTACCAGTCGCACCGGACTTGCCGCACCGGGAGAAAAGGTGACGGTCAAACTGACACCGACACTCAACGGCAAACCGATTCCGGCGGGATATACGCTGACCGGAAAAATCTGGCAGGACGGCGGTGCTGAAAAGAAGGTGAAAGTTCCTGCTGAAAAAGGCTTTACCACGGTTTTGTCTTCTGATAAACCGGGTTGGGCATTTGTGAGAGCATCTCTTTTGAATGCAAAAAATCCGAAACAGAAAATTGTTCTTTCCGGACGCAACTATCGCGGCAGCGGTATTCTTGTGGAACCTGAGAAACTTGTTCCCGCCCGTCCGGAGCCTGCGGATTTTGATAAATTCTGGGATTCCTGCAAGGCAGAATTGGCAAAAGTTCCTCTTAAAGTTCTTGAAAAGAAGCAGATTCCTGTCCGCAAAGGGGCTGAAAAATATGCCGTCACTTACGATATGAAAATATCCTGTGCCGGAAAACGTCCGGTGTCGGGCTATTTGAGTGTGCCGTTGGATAAGAGCCGTAAATATCCTGTGATTCTCGGTGTGGACGGAGCTGGAGTCTTTTCTTCCTGGCAGCTGCCTGCGCCCAATGCGATTCGTTTCAATATCAACGCGCACGGTATTCTGAACGGACAGCCTAAAAAATATTATGCAGATTTGAGTAAAGGAGAACTGCGCAGTTATGTCCGTATCGGCAGTGCCAAGCGTGAAACGGTTTATTTCAAATATATGTTTCTGCGTGTTCTGCGTGCCTTGGAGTATCTCAAAACCCTGCCTGAATGGAACGGAAAAGATATCATTGTAACCGGCAGCAGTCAGGGCGGAGCGCAGACACTTTTTGCGGCGGCGATGGATAAGGATGTTACACTTGCCAGTGCAACGGTTCCTGCGATGGTGGATTTTGCCGGAACGCTTGCAGCGAACAAACGCATCAGCGGTTGGCCCAAGCCCTATACGGCATTGAAGAAAGATGCCGCCAAACCGGCAGTCTGGGATTACTTTGACATGATGAATTTCGGACGCCGCATCAAGTGTCCGATATACATTTCAGTCGGCTTGATAGACGGAACGTGTCCTCCGAACGGAATTTATGCAATGTATAATTTGATTCCCTCCAAGGACAAACACATTGAGCTTCACCGTGACATGGGTCATTACGGCAAAAATTTGAAAGGCGGAGCCGCCATCAGCCGCGCCGTCCAAGCCGCCGCCAAAAAGTAAAAAGCAACATCATTTTGATACAAAAACGCAGCGCAGGAATTTTTCCTGCGCTACTGTTTTTTATAGGAACGTGGAGAGACTGTTGGGATTGTAAGGTTAATGATTGCTGCTTAATGATAACATAAAACTTATATGGATTTCCCTTATGAACATTGGGTAAAAATCAGAACAAACAATGGTTCGGAACGAATCATGAAAGAGATCCGGCGACGAACAAGGGTTGTTGGCAGTTTTCCGGATGGTTATTCTGCGATGATGTTAGTTGGAGCAAGATTAAGACATATTTCCACAACAAAATGGGGAACCCGTCAGTATCTTTGCACTTGCAAAATTTACGAACAAGGTGTAATTTAACGGAGGTAACAGGCTCCGCCTGCACAAAACGACCTGCTCCTCCTGAGCTTCTTAGACGGTCGTTTTGCTACGGCTGCGCCTGAAGCACGTGGGATAATCAATCTAAAATGTGCGCAAAATACCGGACACTACCTATCATTTGATTTTTTCATAAGCAACTCTCGTAAAAAAATGCTCAAACCGACATCATAGTACGCCAGTTTGAGCATTTCGGTTTGTTTGAAATGAAGATTTTTACGCCAGCATACCTTTGTTTTTATCCTCAAAGATTTTTTCGGAAGCTGCATCATCAAAACATCCGGAATTTGCAAGCTCATCGTAAAACAATGAGTTGTCATCACCGAATTTCAGGGAGATATTATCAGCAGAGATTCCGCTGACTTTTACGCTGTTTGTGCCATCGGTGTAAGTGAGCGTATCTGCGTTCCAGTTGTTTTCTGAACCGGATTCAAACCAGAGCGTAATTTCTCTACCGACAAGCTGTTCAACCGTATCTTTACCCCAGTTTTCACCGAAGCAGAAGATGTCATCTCCTCCGCCGCCATGCAGACTGTCATTTCCGCTGCCGCCAACGATCACATCGTTATTGGCTCCACCTACGATGCGGTCATTTCCTGCATCGCCGAAGAGCATATTGTTGCCATTATTGGACCAAATGGTATCGTTACCGAGACCGCCATAGATTTTGACGCCGTCTCCGATATAAGCGAATCGCTGACTGGTCATATCCACAATGTCATCACCGATACCGGCACGGATCTCATCGATTTGATTACACAAAAGTGTGATGTAGACCGATATCGTTCAACAGTCCGAACCTGGAAACGAATCTATGAAGAAAAAGGAGCACGAGGTTTTATGAGCAATATACCACCGCGCAAACCATCTGAACCCTCATC
>SUVX01000018.1 GCA_015061725.1 Lentisphaerota bacterium | reverse complement strand
GGGGCAAAACGGTCTGATTTCAGAGTCTGAGTGTGTTTCTTACACACTGGCAGAAATGTTGTAAAAGCCTTTGAGTCAACGAGTTTTACAAAATAATAGTAAGGATGATTTTTTCAGGTAGATTAAAAGGGGGACAAAAAAAATGGCGGAGAGAGAGGGATTCGAACCCTCGGAGACTTGCGCCTCGGCGGTTTTCAAGACCGCTGCCTTAAACCACTCGACCATCTCTCCGGTTTTGCAAAACTACTTTCCGATGCCTTTGAGCATCAGTTCTGTCACGTTCTTTACAAAAGCTGCCGTGTCTTTAATCGGACTGCCTTCGGATAAAAGTGCCTGATCCCACAGAACGTTAGCATATTTTTTCAAATCAGGATTTTCTGCATCTCCTGCCATGTCATTCAATGCCGCAATCAACGGATGTTCCGGATTCAGCTCAAGAATGCGTTTGCTTTCAGGTACCGCCTGGTTCATCGCACGGAAAAGTCTTTCCATATGCGGCGCCAAGGCACTGCCCTCGGTAATCAAACAGCAGGGACTTTCTGTCAAGCGCACTGAGAAACGCACTTCGCTTACTTTTCCTTCAAACTCCTTCTTGAGGTATTCAAGAATTTTTCCGTACTTTTCAGCAGCCGCTTTGACCGTTTCTTCGGCTCCGTCTATTTCAAGTCCATCCTTGGTGATGGATACAAAATTCTTTTTCGCATACTGGTTCATTGACTGCATGACCCACTCGTCAATCGGATCGGTCATGAACAACACATCATATCCCTGTTTGCGGAAGTATTCCAGTCCGGGATTGGATTCAACTGATTCACGCTTGTCGCCGGTAATGTAATAAATCGCAGGCTGGTTCTCAGGCATGGCACTGACGTATTCAGCCAAAGTGATCTTCTTATCTTCAGGCGTATTCATTGAACCGTAAAGAACAAGATCCTTGAGTTTTTCTGCATTGGTGAAATCCGTATGAAGTCCCTCTTTGAGAATCTTTCCGAACTCAGTAAAGAACAAATCGTAATTTTCACGATCGTTTTCAATCAGTTTTTTCAATTCGCCCAGAATCTTTGAAGTAATCGTCTTCTCTATCTTGGCGATATGCGGATTATCCTGCAGAATCTCGCGGGAGACGTTCAGCGGCAAATCTCCGGAATCAACAACTCCGCTCACAAAACGCAGATAATCCGGCAGAAGCGCTTTGCATTCGTCAGTGATGAATACACGCTTCACATAAAGCTGGAGCCCCTTTTTCTGAATATCGGGCATCAGAAGATTGAACGGAGCCTCTTTCGGCAGAAACAGCAACGCTTTGAACTCACTGACACCTTCAGCAGAAATATGAATCGGTTTCAGATAATTCGTTCCCGCAAAATTGGAAATGTGCGTATAGAAACTCTTGTACTCATCTTCAGTAATTTCAGAGGGTTTACGCAGCCAGATCGCTTTCTGAGAATTGACGGTCTTTTCAGTTACCGTTTCTTTCTTATCTTCATCGACCTTGACTTCGGGAACGGTGATCGGATACTCAATATAATCAGAATATTTATGGATAATGCCGGTCAGTTTCCAACTTTCAAGATACATTTCGGCATCATCTTTGAGGAACATCTTGATTTCGGTTCCGGGTTCGGTGCGGTCACAGGACTCGATTTCAAAAGAACCCTCACCGGTACTGCTCCAACAGACAGCAGGCGCATCACTGCCGGAACGTTTGGTCCGCAGTTCAACTTTGGATGCGACCATAAAGGCAGAGTAGAAACCCACACCGAACTGACCGATCATCTCGGGCATATCCGCGGCACTGGTTCCTTTTTCTTCAAGCATTTTCAAAAAGGCTCTGGTTCCGCTCTTGGCGATGGTTCCGACGTTGTCGATAACCTCCTGCTCAGTCATACCGATACCGTTATCGGTAATGGTAAGAATTTTGGCTTCTTTGTCAATGCCAATGGAAATTTTCCAGTCACGGGCCTGTGCGGGGTCTGTCAGACTGTCAAAACGGGCCTTGTCAATGGCATCGGCAGCGTTGGCAATCAGCTCGCGCAAAAAGATGTCACGGTTGGAATATAATGAATGAATCATTAAATTCAGCAACTGACTGACTTCTGTTTTAAACTCGCAAGAACGCTTTGCCATGATCCTTAAACCTCCTGACCGTTTTGGCATACTTTTATTGTACTTCCACCAAATATAGCAATATTTTGAAGAAAATTCAAGTCAAAAACACAAAAATATGTTGCAAAATTTGCATTTGTGTATTATAATTAGTCAATGGTCGGCACCATACAGCGGAAAATATCCCGTCTGTACGGCAAAAAAAGATGTATAATTTTAAATTTTATACTGAAAAAAACTTATGAGCGAGACAAACATCACTGAAAACTCCGGACATGCGGACAGCACGATTCCGGAAACTCTGAAGGAAAAGCTTCACCTCTGCGAAGCTCTGTGCAAAGAAATGGAAAACCTTTCTGAACGCCCCGGCATTGATATCCGGACAGAGTGTGAACGATTGCGATGTGATTTTGAAGCTGCTCTTGATCTGCCGCCGGAGTTTGAAGAACTTCTGCGGAAACGTTTTAATGCCGCCGTCAAAGCTCTTGAATTTGCCGCTGAGGAAAATGCCCGCCGCGATGCGGAATTTGCCGCCCTTAAAGCGGACATGAAAGAGTTTGCCGATGCCGGAGAACTTGCCACCTTTAAAGAATTGGAACAAATTGAGAAAAAGTGTCAGCGTTTTGTTGGTGCCAATCCGGGATTTGCCGATTCCGTCAACGCTGAACTGGCAATTCTTGCCCCCCTGCGTGAACGTTTGGCGGCTGAAGCGGCTCAGGAAAAAGCCGCAACGGAACAGGCTGATAAATTAACGGCTGAATTAACTGCCCTGACTGAAGCAGAAGATATTGCGCCGTTGTCAGACAATAAACAGCGCATTGAGGAAGAATACGCCAAAATCGGCAAAGTTCCCGCTGCCGCCGCAAAACGCTATGATGAGGCGCACAAACTTGCCTCCATGAAACTTGCACGGCATTACGAAACACTGGATTTTGCCCGTTGGGAAAGTTATACGCTCAAGCTTGATTTGTGCAAGAAACTTGAAGAACTCGCCCAACTGCCCGACAAAGAAATGCCTGCCGTTTCAAAACAGCTTCAGGAAATCCGCGAAAAATGGAAGACCCTCGGCAGCGTTCCCCGCGAAAAAAACGATGAGATCAATCACCGCTATCTGGAACTGACCCGCGCTCTTCAGCGCAAAGTGGATGATTTTTATTCCCACCGCCGTCAGGAGCAGAAACAGGCTGCGGCAGAAAAGCAGAAACTCTGCGGACGTGCAGCGGAACTGGCAGATTCCACCGACTGGGCTGCCGCCGCCAATGAATTCAAAGAAATGCAGAAAACCTGGAAAACGCTTCCCGGAGCAGGAACTGCCGAGCATGATCTGTTTGCCAATTTCCGTGCTTCTGCCGATAAGTTCTTCAACGCAAGAAGTGCCGTTCTTGCCGAGCGTGACCGCAAATTCAAAGAAGCCGCAGACGCCAAAGAGGCACTTATTGCCGCCGCTGAACAATTGACTCCGGGCGATGTCCGTTCTGCAAAAAATCTCCGTGCGGAATATCAGAAACTTGCCCCGGCAGGACGTGCTGAGCATGATTTGCGCAAACGCTTTGATGCGGCAATGAATAACTTTTTCGCTTCTTTAAAGGACGATTTCGCTCAAAAAGAAGTCCGTGCCAACGAACTGCTTTCTGAAATGGAACAGCTCTGTCTTGACCCGCTGAACTCCGTTGCCCGCGTGCAGGAAATCCGCGAAGAGTTCCACAAACTTTCATGCCGTGCAACGATTTCAAAAGAACGTGCCGTTCTGGAAAAATTCAGCAAGGCTCTGGATGCCGCACGCAAGCAGGAAAAGGAATCTTTGTTTGACAAACTCAAACCGCTGGCTCTGCAAATTGCCGCAGCCTATGCCGATACGGAGTCTCCCCTGCCCGATGAGGCTGTTCTGGAAAAATTCCCCCGCTTGAAAACGGCGGCAAAACTGATTGCTTCTCTCCGTGACGGAGACGCTTCCTGTGCCGAAAAGCTGGAAAAACAGATTGCTTCAGCAAGAGCGGAACATGAACGTATCCTGTCTGCTCTTGAAGAATTTTCTTCTGACAAGCAGCAGGAACCCCTGTCGCTTGCAGCTGAACTTGAAGCGGCGATCCTCGGTAATTTCGCCTCTGCTCAGGCGGCTGAACGCAAAAAGAAAACAGCTGATCCCAAACAGCTCAAACAGGAATTTCTCAATGCCGGACTGCTCCCGGCTGAAGAACTTGAAGAATCATTCAAGCGGTTCGATGCGGCTTTTGCTGCCGCTGCCGCAAAATAAAAATAATAAAGATAAAAAGAGGTATACTTATGAATAAGGTAAGAGTTGCTATTTTCGGTGCAAGCGGTTATGCAGGAGAAGAACTGCTGCGTATTCTGCTCCGTCACCCCAACGCGGAAATCGTGGCAATCACTTCACGCAAAAATGCGGGCGAACCTGTGGAAACGGTTTTCCCCCGTTTCACCGGTTCAGGACTTAAATTTGTCGCTCCCGACACCGCTGAAATTGCAAAGAACTGCGATGCCGCCATTCTGGCTCTGCCGCACGGACTTGCGACTGAGTTTGCAATTCCCCTGCTTCAGGCAGGCGTGAAGGTCTTTGATATTTCTGCCGACTTCCGTCTCAAGAGTGAAGCAAAATACAAAGAATATTACAAAGCCGATCACCCGGCTCCGGAACTGCTCAAAACTGCCGTTTACGGTCTGCCGGAACGCTATCGTGAACAGCTCAAAACCGCTGCTCTGGTCGCCTGCGCCGGCTGTTACCCAACCAGTTCCATTCTGCCCTCCGCGCCGCTGCTTGCCGCAGGATTAGTCAGTCCCAAAAACGTGATCGTTTCCAGCTGTTCGGGCGTCACCGGTGCCGGAAGAAAAGTTGATCTCCCCTACATCTACCCCGAATGCAACGAAAGTCTCAAGGCTTACGGCGTTGTCGGACACCGTCACCTGCCCGAAATCGAACAGGAAATGGCTTTTGCCGCAGGTATTCCTGAAATGGCAATCAACTTCATCCCCCACCTGGCTCCGATGAACCGCGGAATCAACTCCACGCTGATCATGGATGCCATGCCCGGATGCACCCTTGAAAAAATCACCGAAGTCTATGAAGCAGCCTATGGCAAAGAACAGTTCGTCCGCGTTCTTCCCGCCAAACGGACCGCTGACACAAAATATGTGTTCATGACCAACTGCTGCGAAATCGGTTACAATTACGATGCCCACACCAACAAGGTCATCGTCACCAGCTGTATCGACAACCTGACCAAAGGTGCTGCCGGACAGGCTGTCCAGTGCATGAACATCCGCTTCGGACTTGACGAGGCTGCGGGACTTCTGTAAAAAAAGATGTTCAAAAAAGGCCATTTTGACAGCGCATTAGAGGTATTGGATACCACGTTGCGCGATGGCGAGCAAACGCCGGGGGTTTCATTTTCTCCAGCAGAAAAACTTGAAATCGCCCGGCTTTTGCTGGATCGTTTGCGGGTTGACCGCATGGAAATTGCCTCTGCGGGCGTTTCCGAAGGAGAAAAAGAGGCTGTCCGTTCCGTCCTTGCCTGGGCTGAACGCAGAGAACATCTCGGTGCAATTGAAATTCTCGGTTTCATTGACAACGGCAAGTCCGTCAACTGGGTCAGAGAAATCGGCGGCAAAGTCATCAATCTTCTTGCAAAAGGTTCCGAACAGCATTGCCGTATCCAACTGAAAAAAAATCCGCTCCGTCACTATGAAGACGTGGCAAAAGAGGTGGAGCTTGCTCACAATGCGGGGCTGAAAGTCAATCTCTATCTTGAGGATTGGTCCAACGGCATGAAGTCAAATTTCTCTTACGTTTCCGGACTGCTCAATCATCTGCAGGGCTATCCCGTTGAACGATTCATGCTTGCTGATACGCTGGGAATATTGACGCCGGATGACGTATCGCGCTATCTGGACTGGCTCTATCACTCGTTTTCAGAAAATATCCGTTTTGATTTTCACGGACACAATGATTACGGACTGGTTACCGCCAACTCCCTTGCCGCCGTCCGTGCCGGAATCAGCGGTATCCATACCACGATCAACGGTCTGGGTGAACGCGCGGGAAATCAGCCGCTTCAGCAGCTGGTTGTTGCCGTTCACGACCATACGGAACGCCGCTGCCGGGTTTCTGAAAAAGAACTTCAGCACGCAACAGAGTTGATTCAGAGCATTTCCGGCAAACGCTGCGCCTGGAACATGCCGGTCGTCGGAACAGATGTCTACACCCAGACCTGCGGTGTCCATGCCGACGGTGACAAAAAGGGCAACCTTTACATGAATAAACTCATGCCTGAAAGATTCTGCCGTCAGCGGGATTATGCCCTCGGGAAACTCTCAGGCAAAGCCTCTATCGATCAAAATCTGGAATTTATTACCGGAAATACCGAAATAGACCCGGAACTGAAAAGCAGAGTTTTAAGCGAAGTCATCCGTCTGGGCGACCGTAAAAAAACCGTTACGGCGGCGGATCTGCCCTTTATTATCGCCGGAGTTCTCAACTCTCCGGATAAAATGCGGATCAAAGTTGAAGATTTCACCTCTGTCAGCAGTTATGCAACTCAACCGCGGGTCACACTGAAACTGCGGGTGGATGGCGAAATACTTGAAACATCCGCCGCAGGAGACGGAAATTATGATGCTTTTATGAAAGCACTGAAAAAAATCCTCAAAGAGTTCAATTTCAAGTGTCCGCGTCTTTCGGACTACCAGGTGCGGATTCCTCCCGGCGGCAGAACCGACGCTCTGGTTGAAACCTCCATTTCATGGAATCTTGGGAAAGGACGTCTGCTGGTCACTACCGGTATTGACTCCGACCAGTTGTCCGCCGCCGTACAAGCCACTGAAAAAATGTTGAATATCGCGGTTCTGCCGCCTGAAACTACGGAGTAATATGGGAAAGTTTTATGTCATATCCGGTGACGATGAATTTTCACGCAAACAGCGCGCAAGAGAAATCATCGGTGAACTGGCGGGAGATAATCCGGAGGATAACCCCGCATTGGAAATTATTGCAGGTGATGCTCCTGATGCCAAAGATGCCGTCACCGCCGGGCGTTTTCTGGATTCATTGAGAACACCGCCTTTTCTCTGCGAAAACAAAATCGTCTGGCTGAGGCACTTTCCGGATCTTGCGCCCTTCAATGCGGCAGATCCGGCAGAACCCTACAGCGATATCATTGAATTTTTAAGCGAACCTCTGCCGCCTGAGGTCCACGTTGTCATTGACGGTCCCGGACTGGATCAGCGCAAGAGTTTTGCCAAGGTCCTCAAGGCCGCCGGAGCAGTCATGGAAAGCAAAGCCGTTGCAAAAATGACTGACCGGAACTACGCCGACAGCCGCCGCATGGCTATTGAAGAATTTATGCAGAAAACCGGCAAACGCATTGCCCGCGATGCCATGCAGTTTCTCTGCGATACCGTCGGCGGTGATGCCGGAACTCTCGCAAATGAATTGGAAAAACTGCGCTGTTATGTGGGCGCAAATCCTGATATCACGCTGGCGGACTGCCGTGAAATCGTCAGCAGAACTCCTGAAACCATCAGTTGGGAATATACGGGAGCTGTTACTTCCGGTGACGTTCAGCGCGCGCTGCGTCTGGCGGGTATCATGCTTTCAAGCGGAGAACCTGAAATCCGTATTCTTGCAAGCCTTGCCGGAGAATTTCAGAAAATGATCCAGACCCGTCTTTCGATGCTTGAACTGGGTGTCAAAAGACCGGGTCCCAATACTTTTTCAAGTCTGCCGCAGGACATCAAGGATAAATACCCCAACAATCCTCTGTTGAAAATCCACCCCTACCGTGCCTTCAAAATCTGCGAGGCGGCGGCACAGTTCAGCGATCAGGAACTGGCAGAAAAACTTTCAGCCATCCGCGACGCCTACCGTGCATTGGTTTCCGGCGGCGGCGAAACCCGCATTATTCTTGAACAACTGACCTTTAAACTGGCAAAGAAGAACAGGTATTGAAATGAAACTGCATTTTATCGGTATCGGCGGTATCGGCATGAGCGGTCTTGCCGCCATGGCACACGATTCGGGATTTCAAGTTACCGGCAGCGACAGAGGCGCTGACAAACCCGAAAATCAGCGGATTTTTTCCGCATTGAAAAAACAGGGCATAAAAATTTATCCTCAGAATGGCTCCTTTGCACAGGATGGTCTGCCGGATTATCTGGTTTATTCAACAGCAATAGAAGAAGACAATCCGGATTTTCTCGCGTCCGGAAATACGCCGCGTCTTCACCGCTCTGCCCTGCTTGAAAAATTGATGCAGTCTCTTGAAGGGAAAAGCACCATTGCTGTCACCGGCAGCTGCGGAAAAAGTACGGTTACGGCATACCTGGCTGAAGCGTTATTCAATCTGAATTTGGAGCCTTCCTGTCTCAACGGAGCATTGTCAAAGCGGTTTAAAAGTGATTTTTATGCGGGTAATTACCGTCCGGGCAGCGGAAAATATTTTGTCTTTGAAGCCGATGAAAGCGACAAGAGTCTTTTGAATTATCAGGTTGACTACGCCGTTATCCTCAATATCGGAACGGACCATTACAGCAAAGAGGAACTGGCAGAGGTTTTCGGTAAATTTCTGCACAATGTCCGCTGCGGTGCAGTTCTTTCATCTGAAGTTTATGCTTCTGTTGAAAAATTTATTCCGCAAAACCTGCCGGTTTCAATTTTTTATTCCGAAGCAGGAGAAGGAAAAAAGTTTGCGCTTGAAAACTATTTTGTCCGCGACCACCGGGCGCACGCTGTCTTTTCAAATTACGGAGAACTCCGCCTGCCCATTACCGGCAGACACAACGGACTCAATGCCCTTGCCATTTTCACATTGCTGGATATGCTGGGAATAAAAGGTGAAGCATCCCTGAAAGCCCTTGAAAGATTTGACGGCATTTTCCGCAGAACGGATTTCGCCGGACACACGCCGCAGGGAGCAATGGTCTTTGATGATTACGCCCACAATCCTGAAAAAATCATCTCCTGTCTGGATACCATGCGTGAAATCGGCGGCGGACGTATCTTTGCCGTCTTTCAGCCGCACGGATTCGGTCCGTTGGGATTCATGCGCGATGCGTTGTTTGCCAATCTTGAAAAAACGCTTTCTCCCGGAGACAGATTCATTCTGCTTGAACCCTATTATGCGGGCGGAACCACAAGTTTCAAGCCGACCTCAGCAGAAGTTATGTCCGACTGGGAGAGCCGCGCCGCACGCAAAGAAAATTATTTAACCATTGAGAAGCGTGACACTCTCAAATCATGGCTGCTTGAACACGCTTGTCAGGGAGATATCATCGTCATCATGGGCGCAAGGGACAACTCTCTGAGCGACTATGCGCTTTCGCTGACAAAGTAAATCAATAATCTTTTTGAATATAAATCAGGTATTTTTATGCGTCCTTTATCAGACAGAACCCGGAACTTCACGGACTCCGTCATCCGCCGGATGACCCGTATTTCAAATCAGTACAACGCCGTCAATCTTTCTCAGGGATTTCCGGACTTTGATCCGCCTGAAGAATTGACTGCCGCGCTGGCAAAAGCGGCACAGCAGGGACCGCACCAGTACTCCATCACCTGGGGCGCGCAGAACTTCCGTCAGGCATTGGCAAAAAAACATCACCGTTTTACCGGCATGGAAGTTGATCCTGAAAGAGAAATCGTCGTCACCTGCGGCAGCACAGAAGCGATGATGTGCGCCATGATGAGCGTGGTCAATCCGGGAGATAAAGTTGCCGTATTTTCTCCGTTTTACGAAAATTACGGTGCTGATGCCATTCTCTCCGGCGCAGAACCCGTTTATGTACCGCTGCATCTGCCTGATTTCAACTTTGATCCGGAAGAACTTGAAAACGCATTTAAAAAAGGCGCAAAGGCGTTGATTTTGTGCAATCCCTCCAATCCCTCCGGCAAAGTTTTTACTTCAGAAGAATTGAATCTCATTGCCCGGCTCGTTGAAAAATACGATGCGTGGGTCATTACCGATGAAGTTTATGAACACATCGTCTATGCGCCTTACAAGCATATTTCTTTTGCAACGCTTCCGGGCATGAAAAACAGAACGCTCACCTGCGGTTCTCTTTCAAAAACCTATTCCATCACCGGCTGGCGTCTGGGATATGTGATTGCTTCAAGTGAAGTCATTGAAACGGCAAGAAAAGTCCACGATTTTCTCACCGTCGGTGCAGCAGCCCCGCTTCAGGAGGCGGCTGTAACGGCATTGGAATTTGATGACAGTTATTATATTGATCTTCAAAAGAAATATACAAACTTGAGAAACTATTTCCTTTCCGGACTTGAAAAGGCGGGGATTCCCCATACCGTTCCGCAGGGCGCTTATTATATTCTTGCGGATATTTCTGAATTCGGCTATGACAGCGACCTTGAATTCTGCGAACTGCTGGCAAAACACACCGGCGTCGGCGCAGTTCCCGGCTCCAGTTTCTTCAGAGAAAACGTCAATCATCTCATCCGTTTCCACTTTGCCAAAAAGGAATCAACTCTCTCTGCGGCACTGGAACGGTTGATGACCATACGGCAGACAATGCCGTATAAAAAGAAATGATTTCTTATCAGGAATTGAAAATACGCTTGTCAGCGTCTGCTTTCCGCAGCAGATTCAAACTTGATACAGCGGGCAGACGTTATGCGCTTGAAAAGGGGCCGGAGCAGATTTGTTTTCAAGCCAAACAGATTCTCCGCGCCCGGCTTGCATCTGCGGAACCGGTCAATGACGGAAAACAGACGCCCATGCGAGGACACGTCGTTTTTATTGCACAGCATGCCACCGGTTCCTGCTGCCGGGGATGTCTTGAAAAATGGCATCACATTCCCCGGCACCGCGTTTTGACTGAAGAAGAGATCTCTGCCGTCGCCCGTATTATCACACAATGGATTTTTGAGCAGGTTCAAGCAGGAGAAAACATCTCCTACACCCCCGATTTACTGTGATATTTGCAATACGCTTTCCCTGAGAGTATATTATAAAAAAGCATTATTTTTTTTCAAATCAATTTCCAGAGGTTTTATTATATGAAAAAGTTGTTTTTCACGCTGTTTTTGATTGCAGCAGCCGGTGTTTTATCAGGCAGCACACTGACACTTCAAATTTCCCCCGAAAAAACCGATTACGTCGTCAAAGTGCGCAAATCGGGAACTTACTGGATTGTTTCACATTCAAAATCGCTCATTCCCGCAGGACAGCAGCACTTTGTCAAACTGCGCCTGAATAACGGACCTCTTCTGACCCGCCGTCTGCTGGGTTACAACCGGATCAACGCGGCGGCACAGTTGGAACGGGTGCCTCTTAATGCCGGAGAAACTTATAAATTTTATTTCAAATTTGATGATAAAATGACAACTGTTTCAAAAGTGCAGTTTGTTCCCGAAAGACCTTACGGCGTTCCCAAGGCGGCAAGAAATTATAAACCGGAATTCATGCCTCCCCCGAACAGACATCCCCGGCTGTTTGTAAATAAGCAATATCTCGTTGAACTGAAAAAGAATATCACAAAAGGCGACAGTCTGCCGGTCTGGAACTCCGTCAGAAAAACCGCTGAAAAACCATTTGATTTTAAAATCGTTCCCGGACAAGAGGTATCATACAACAAAGCTCTTCTGGATGCCGTCAACGCAAAAGCCTTTTATTATCTTGTAAAAGGAGATAAAAAAACAGGACTTGAAGCAGTAAAACTTATCAAATCCTATATCTCCGTTGCAACCTTTGGTAACGGACAGGACATCTGCAGAAAAGTCGGAGAAATGATTTTCAGTGCCTCCTTAGTCTATGACTGGTGCTATGACTTGATTCCGGCAGAGGAAAAAGCCTTTTTCCGGAAACGTATGCTCTTTTACGCAGCCGAACTTGAAACCGGCTGGGCACCGTTCCGCCAATACGCCTCTGCCGGACACGGCAACGAAGCGCAGTTCAACCGGGATCTGCTCTCCATGGCTCTGGCTGTTTACGATGAAGATCCCCTGCCCTACCAATACGTTGCCTGGCAGTTGTTTGAACTCTGGCTGCCGCTCAAGAAACTCACCTACCCCAGCGGACGCCACAGTCAGGGAACCTCCTACGGTCCGTACCGCGCACAGTTTGACTATCTGGCGGCACTGCAAATTTACCGTGTGTTCGGCAAAAAGGTTCTGCCCGAAGAGGCAAAGGATTTTCCTCATTACTGGTACTATCAGCGCCTGCCCGACGGCTGTTTCCTCATTGAGGGAGATGATAACTGGAAAGTGAAACGTCCTCAATACATTCCTCTTAATGTCACAATGCTGAACTGTCTGATGGCGCTTTATCCAAATCCGGACTTTAAAATGGAACTTCTGCGCGGCAAAAAATTAAGCAAGCCGATGGATCCGGTGTTGTTCCTGCTTGCCAATGATCCCAATGTCAAACCGCAGGATCTGCGCGCAAAACTGCCGCTGACCAAACAATTCAAAGATCCCCTGCCGGGTATGACGGTGCGCACGGGATGGAACTTTACGCCCGACTCCGATGATCTTGTTCTTTCAATGAACGGCGGCAAGCACTATCTGGTCAATCATCAGCACAGAGATCAGGGTTCTTTTCAGCTCTTTTACCGCGGATATCTCATCACCGAACTGGGACAGTACCGCTATTACGGTTTGGAGTATGACCGCCTGCTGAACAAAACCGCCGGAGTCCACTCCATGATGCTCTTCCGCGACCCTGAACAGAAGTGTCCCCCCTGGCTGAAAAGATGGGTGAATGTCGGCGGACATAACATGCAGCCGGACCGTCCCCCCTTTACCGCAAAGAGTCTGCTCAACGACAAGCGTTTCTATTGCGGAGAAACACCCCGCGCGGGATTCGGTCCCTCCAAACAGAAACCCGAATACAACTTTCTGGAAACGAGCCTTGCCCCCTCTTATGCCGGCAGAACAAAAAGTTACGCCCGCAGTTTTGTTTTCTGGAATCAGAACAACAGAAACCGTCCGGGAACGCTGCTGATACTGGATCGTTTTGCAACAACAAGAAAAAATATCAAACCGGTTTTTCAATTGACCTCCTTTGAAAAACCTGAAATCAAAAACGGTGCGGTTTATCTGACAACGTGTCAGGGAAACAAAACCGGCAGAGCAACGGTACAAACCCTGATCCCCGCTGAAAAAGAAATTAAAGTTATGACCGGAAAAGATGCCCGTACCTTTGACGGAGTCCATATCCCCGCCCGTTTCCCTGAGCGCAGAGAGGCTAAAGGCAGCCGCATTGAAATTTCAGGCAAGGGAAACATTTATCTTCACGCCCTGCAAATCCACGACGGCAAACTTTCAGCGCGTCCGGTTTCTGCAACTTGCAGCGGCAAACAGATTCAAGTTCTCCTCAAAGGTGAAAAATGTGATTATCTGACCGTTTTCGGTGATGTTGACAAAGTAACAAACACCGCATTTACCGTCAATATTGCAAACAACAACACCCGCGTACTGCTGCTTGATCTTGCGCCCGGCAGATGGAACGCTGTCAACGGCAGAACAAAACTTGAATTCACGGTCACAAAAGACAATGGCAGCATCTACGGTATCTGGAAACGCGGCAATTGGAAAATCATGCCCGGCAAACAATAATTCAAGGTGAAGAAAATGATTCCCGTTTATTATTTGACAAATGACCCCGGGCGCAGAGAAATGCTCTGGAGCGGCAAAATTGATGAAACGCTCAAACGTTATAATTTCCGTCTGACCGATGACATTGAAGAAACTCAAGCGTTGATTACCACCTGGGGTGCGCCGCTGCTGACTGAAGAATGGCTCTCAAAAATGCCGCATCTGCAAATCGTCGGACATGCCGCAGGTTCCGTCCGTCCCATTGCAACGCCGGAATTGTTCCAAAGAAATATCACACTTTTTTCAGCCAATCCGCTGCTAGCGGAAACGGTGTCGGAATGGGCGGTTCTGGCAACGCTCATGCTCCAGAGACGGGTTCTTGATTACAGCAAGTTCCGCGCCGGAGAACACGCCAACTGGGGCGGATTCCAATCGTTCAGGGATATTCACGATACCGTCATCGGTATCTGGGGATTCGGAGATATTGCAAAAGCCTATATCAAACGTATCCGCGCCTTTGAACCGGCAAAGATTCTGGTTTATTCCGGACACGCTTCAAATGAGGAACTTGCCTCTTACGGTGCCGTCAAAGCAAATTCATTTGAAGAACTCCTTGAAAACTGCGATCAGCTGCATTGTCTTACGGGACAAACGCCGCAGAATCTGGGAATGCTCAATGCAGAGAAACTCCGTCTTCTCCGCGATGGCGCTGAAATCGTCAACTGCGGACGTCCGGGGCTGATAGATTACGATGCTCTCTTCAATGAATGCAAATCCGGCAGACTGACTGCCATGCTGGACGTTCTCCCCGGAGACCCCGCCAAAGAGCCTGTTCCGCTTGAAAACCTGCCGAACGTTATCATTACGCCGCACTGTGCAGGCGCCTCCGGCAGAAAACGGTACATTCCCTGGATTCTGGAACAGTTCAACCGTTTCTTTTCAGGAGAAAAGGACCTGCCCGGTCTGGTCACCGCTGAACGGACTCTGACCATGACCATTGAAACACCAAACCTGAAAAAAGGATAAGTTAAATATGCCGGATATCAAATGGGGATTTTCAACGATCGGTTGTCCGGACTGGACTCTTGAAGAGGCTTCCTGTTTCGGCTTGCAGGCAAATTATCCGCTTCTTGAAGTTCGCATCACCGGAAAGGATTTTCCTGAACGCGCTCTTTTACGCCGTCTGGGGGAAGAAAAACGCTGTCTGATCCTCGGCACATCATTCGGACTGATTTCAGACAGTCCGGATTTCCGTACCATGCTCAAAGACTGCGCGCTTCTGGCGGCAGACTGTGCCGTACCTTATATCCGTATCTTCGGCGGCTGTGCCTTTTCTGAACCTTTTGAAGAAGATAAGTTTGACAATGCCCGGCGCAATCTTGCGTTTTTTGACAGTCTGAACTTGCCGGTAGAGTTGATTCTTGAAACGCATGACTGTTTCTCTTCAGCGCAGCGCGTCTGCAAACTTTTTGAAAAACTTGACCGCACTCTGCCTGTCATCTGGGATACTTATCACACCTTTTTCTCAGGCAAAGAATCCCTGAGCAAAAGTTGGGAACTTCTCAAAGATTTCATAAAAGACGTCCACGTCAAAGACGGTTCTCCCGCAGGCTTGACCCTGCCCGGCAAAGGAAAGTTTCCGCTGACAGAATTATTCAATCTCTTAAAAGAACAGAATTATTCAGGTCTGATAACCTGTGAACATGAAAAAATGTGGCACAAAGAACTGCCCGATCTGCCCGAAGCCATCCGCGCTCTGGCTCCCTTCAAAAAGATATTGGATTAGAAATTCAATATCTTTTATTTTTTTAATATCCGCTGCTGCTTGAAAAAATCATTTCCCTGATGTATACTATAAAAGGATATGCTAAAATATTGATAACACGGGTATTATAAAAATGAAAACACGCATTGTCTTTTCCATTATTACATTTTTCTGTGCAGTTCAGCTTTCCGCAGCGGGACATTGGTTTTCTGAAAGTTTTTCTGAAAATCTTGTCTATAAAAACGGCAGGGTAATCAATGCTGAAAAAGTCCTCACAGGCAAAACAGTTGCCGTTTATTTTTCTGCATCATGGTGCGGTCCTTGCCGATTATTCACGCCGAAGTTGGTTGATTTCTACAACTCCTGCGCCGGAAAGAAAAACATCGAAGTCGTCTTTGCAAGTTCCGACAGGACGCCCGATGCCATGCGGCAATATATGCAGAAAGCAAACATGCCGTGGTCTGCCATTCCTTTTGATGCGCAAAAACTGGCACAGATAAGACGCAAATTCCGTGTCAACGGAATTCCCCGTTTGATCGTATTTGACCCAAACGGCAAAATCATTTCAGACAATGCCCGCTGGGATGTTACGCTGCTCGGTGCCGATGCGGCCGACGCCTGGAAAAAAGCAGATTACAAACCTCTTACCTATCAGGATTACCGGGAAAAAATCTCTTCCGGCAATAACCGTAATTCAAACGCATCAGCCAACCGGAACAGCAATGGATCGCAGTGGAAAAAAGGTCCGTCTCCCCAATGGCATATAAGCATGGATACGGCATTTGCCGCCGCAAAAAGAACAAATAAAAAAATCTTTATCCTGACAACCGGCTCGGATTGGTGCAGCTGGTGCAACCGTCTGTATAAAGAAGTCCTTGATTCCAGGACATTCAAAACATTTGCTTCAAGAAATTTGATTCTGGTTTATCTGGATTATCCTCACGGCAAACAGCCGGAGGAACAAAAACTTTATAACGAACTGATCGTAAAGCCTCTGCGTATTTACAAAGGCGCACCGGCAGCATTTATTCTGACCCCTGACGGCAGACTGATCGGCTCAATCAGCGGATACAGCCCTCTGAAAAAATATATGAAGAGAATCAGCAATGTACTCAGAAGTGTTCCCAACCGCAAAACGCCGAGACCTCCGAAATGGCTCAAATATCCGCCAGCCAAGCTTGCCCCCCTGCTGAACAATTTGAAAAAAACAAAATCTGCCAATGCCCGGAAAGCGCATATTGAAACAGAAAAAATCAAATCAAAAATGAAATTTCAAGTCGTTGCGTGGGGTTGGAGCGAAACAGAAGTCAACAATCATTTTTCACCGGGTCATGTCATCAAAGTTCCCCTTGAAAAAAGAATATATTTCAAAGTCCGTTACCAACTGCCGCCCGGGGGCAATTGCCGTATATGGCTGAGAGCAGATTCTGCATATCTTGGCAGTCCGTTCCATTCCGGAAAAGGGAAAGGTGTATTTACAGCTGTTTTGGCGGCAAGACGCCCCGCAACAGAAAAGCAGCTAAAAATCCGCATCGCCCTCTCCCTGCCTGAAAGCAAAGATACACTTGCAGCAGCGTTACCCTGCAATATCATCTGGGGAAATTAAAAGTCCGATTGTCTTTCTGATACAGCATCTAAAAAAAACAGCGGACATTTCAATTCTGTCCGCTGTTTTTTTGATTACGCGCTGTTCCCGATAAGGGTCGATGGCTCTTGGGGAAGGGAAAACTTCTTTTCACGAGAAAAGAGGTTTTTCCCTTCCCCAAACCCCAACCCTTTTCAAGAAAAGCGAGGTATTTTTAAAGTAAGAACAGTACCCTGTCGGTAATATCTACCCATATAGGAAACAGAGCCTTTGATTATTGTTTTATTTCAGTCAACGAGCTTGTAAAGTTCGAGATCATCAAATTGGATCTCATCGCCCTTCTGACAATTTCCGGCGCTGAGCATAAGTTCAAGGGTTTCTGCGCCTTCGGGAACGACGACGGTAAATTCTGTCTGTTCCAGTTTATTCAAACCTCTGCGGAAAACATATCCGCGGTTCAGATAATCGGCAAAACGTTCTCCGCCGGGCATCTTCCAGGAAACGGTGATTTTGGCGACAGCCGTCGTATTTTTACCCAAATTTCCACCCTTGCAGCGGACAAGGTACATTTCTCCGGATTTTGCTTTAAAGTTCTGCATGATACAGGAACTGATTACGCCCGAAGCAGCCGCAACGCCGTTGCCTTTGACGTTTTTGTGAAAAAATTTGCCCTGTTTTTTGCTGTACCATTCGCTGAAAAATGCCAAAGCCTGTTTGCCTTTGCCGGGAGTGGAAAAGTCTCCGTTTCTCACCAGATTGCGCAGTTTGCGCTCCTTGACCACTTGAGCTGCACGCGGCATGGGTTTGAGCAGAAGATCAATATCTTCAGTCAATTTCGGGGCAATTTTGTTCACATCCTGAACCTTGGCAGGGTGATGACTGGGATACCAGGCAAAACGTTCATGCCACAGCCAGACATACATATCCGCAACTTCAGCCGCCTGGACAATATTGCGTTTGAGCAGTTTGACGCCGCCCATTTTCTGCAGATCCGGTTTCAGCTGATTGCTCCAGAAATTAGCTTTTCCGCTGAAATGCGGGTCAAGATAAAGTCCCGGCGCAAGCATGGTCTGCGCACGGTATTTCCGCAGATGTTTGGGATCAAGGCAGCGCAGAAAATTCTTGCGCAGGTCAATAGAAAGATGATTGAATTCCGTTTCATTGTTGGAACGGTAGGCGCAGGATTCGTTTCCTTCGTGGATGGTAACGCCCTCAGGCATCACATCATACATACCGTTGACAAAGGGAGCGACCATGTATTCGGCACGGTCCATGTGGAACGTATCATTTTTTGTACGGGCAAGGGAGAGCCACCAGTAACACAACAGGTGGATATCAGGAAATTCACCGAATATCGCCTTGCCGAATTCCTGTCCGCGCTGACGCACTTTTTTGACCGTTTCTTCCAGAGAGCGTCCATTTTGCGGTTTGAAACGCCACATGGTGTTCTGTCCGTATTCTTCAATATCAAGTTTCAAGCCGACCATCCGGCTTTCTCTGGCAACCCGGGAAATAACTTTATGGTTGTTGCAGACAACTGCCCATGCCTTGTCGTCAAACCAATCCACATTGCCGGGACTTACGCTCAGTCCCAGAAAGTTGTCGGTGAACTTTTTGAATTTCGTATTGCGGAGATTTTCAATATCCTTTTTAAAATATTCATATTTGAGCTTTTCCCCGCCGAAAACAGCACCGATGTTATAAGATTTGCCGCCGGAACATTTTTTGTCGGAAAAAAAGCGGATAACGATACCGCTGCCGGGCATACTCTTTTCCATCATTGCAATATCTCTGCGGATACTTTCAGTGGTGGCAACACATTTGCGGGAGGGAGTCATTCCCTTGTGAAGCGGCTGATAGTGAAAGGACCATCCGTCATGGATCAATTTGACTGCGGGCAGTTTATAATAATTTTCAGCTCCGAGAGCAAAGGCTGCACAAAACAGACATAATAAAAGATGTTTCATTTTTTCTCCAATTATTTCTTATTAAATATCGTAAGCATCTGACCAATCAGCAGCCTGACTGATGTTCCAGTTGTTGGCAAGTTCCTTAATCAGTCCAATGTTGCCGCTGCGTGTTTTGACGCTGCCGTCACACATGGTCACGTTGATACGGGCGCTGTTGGGAACATCCTTACCAGCAGCATCTTTGCTGAAAGTAAATCCGGTACGTCCCGGATGCCGGTAGCCGTATTTATCGTAGCCGCTGGCATCCACGCCGCTGTACCAGGTGGTCATGTCAGAGTGTTCAAGAAAAAGATAAACCTGACTGGCACGTCTGATTTTATCTGCCTTACTGGAACCGGACGGACTGAAGTTGGTTCCCCCGTTGCTCCGGTATTCGCAAATCGCTTTACCGGTAACAAAGTGATTGGAAGTGTAGTTGCATCCTGTTCCAACGCTGTTTGAACCGCCGCTGGCGCTGGGAAGAATAGTGGCACTGGGACAATGCAAAATCGGGAAATTCGCCGTTTTGGGAACATGCAGCTGCCCCTGAGGATTCCTGCGGACATCCCCGCCCAAATAAACCAGAAGACGCGGCACCCAGCTGTAATCTGTCAGACGGGGAACATAGTAACTGTAATCGCTCATATACTGACCGTTGGCAAATCCCAGCTGCTTCATATTGCTGACACAACTGATCCCCCGTCCGCGTTCTCGTGCCTGCTGCAATGCCGGCAGCAGCATCGCCGCTAAAATTGCAATAATGGCAATTACAACGAGGAGTTCAATCAGGGTAAAACAATGTTGTTTTACCCGCCCATGGTCGGAAACGGAATGGATGTTTTTCATACAGATTCTCCTTTTATTCCATATTAAAATAAGATATTTGCAATCCATACATTCAGTACTATATTATAATATAGCACAAATTTTTTGGTATAAAATGCAGTATTCAGTCAAAAATATGTCAAATATTGTCACAAATGCAAATATTTGGCGGCACCTGTTTCCGCCGTCAGAGCAATTAAATGAAATCACATTGCTCAATGCGGGATTTATTCCCCAACAGACAGAGTGGCATACAAGCAACTGTATTCAGAATTTCTGGGTTCTGTGGTACAATTTTTCTCCCGGAAACGCTTGTATTTCCGGCAGTTCCCGACACGAATTAACTCCGGACAACATCATTCTGATTCCTCCCAACACAGTTTACTCCGGCATATTCAAAAAGCAGGTTTCCCACTTTTACATCTGGTTTAAAACGGCAGGTCCTTTTGAATATCCGGAACGGAAAGTTTTGAATATTCCGGCACAGCCGTTTATTGAAAAACTGCATCAGGCAATCTATTTCACCCCCAAGACAAAACTGATTCTTTTCAATCTTTTAAGCAGTATTCTTCTGGATATTCCGGATGATTTTTTTCATTCAGAACAATTTAAAATCAAATCAAGAACCATTGAAAAGGCTCTCAACTTTATCGCTCTTCACCGGGGACAGGTCAACAACACGCAAATTGCCGCAGAACTGAATATTTCACCGATACGGTTTTCACATCTCTTTAAAAATGAAATGGGTATGTCTCCTCAGCGCTACTGTCTTCAGGTTAAAATGGCAGTTGCCGACCAGTTCCTGCACCTGGGCTGGAGCATTGAAGATGTGGCTTCCGCCTGCGGCTTTGCCGACCGTTATCATTTTTCAAAAGAATTCAAAAAATACCAGGGTATCTCTCCCGGTAAATGGCAGAAACTTTTTTCTCAGCAGAAAAAAACGGAATAAATATTCTTTCCGTAACTCATTTTTTCAGACAGCAAAAGACCGCCGCAAAACTTCAACAGTTTTGACAGCGGTCTTTCTTTGTTTGCAATCTGAAGAAAAATTTTCAAATCTCTTCAGGCAACAGAACAATTACATACTCTGGCAGACGGTGATGACGATTTCACCGTAGATGTCTTCGGCACTGCAGCCGCGGGACAGGTCGTTGAGGGGCATGGCAAGTCCCTGCAGAACCGGACCGTAGGCTTCGGCTTTGGCAAGACGCTGAACCATCTTGTAGCAGATGTTTCCGCAGTTGAGATCGGGGAAGATCAGAACGTTGGCAGAACCGGCAAGCGGGCTTTCCGGAGCTTTGGCTGCTGCAACAGAGGGAACCAAAGCGGCATCAGCCTGAAGTTCTCCGTCACAGATAACATCCAGCTTATCAGCTTCGACTTTGGCGGCAAATTTGCCGGCGGCTTCGCGGATTTTGACAAGAATTTCGTGGTCGGCGCTGCCGTGGGTGGAGAAAGACAAGAACGCAACGCGCGGGGTCTTGCCCAGCAGAGAACGATAGCTGTTGCTGGCGGCAAGAGCAATGTCAACCAGCTGATCGGCATCGGGATTCGGATTCACGCCGCAGTCGGCGAAAACCAGAACATCATCTCCGGCAGGAGCAGGCGTAGCCAGATCCATGACAAAGCAGCTGCTGGCACTCTTGATGCCGGGAGCAGTACCGATGCAATGGAAAGCGGCACGGAGCATATCGGCGGTGGAAGCGATGCTTCCGGCAACCAGTCCGTCAACCATTTTGCGGCGGCACATCATGGCGCCGAAGTAAATACGGCTGGACATCATTTTGCGCGCTTTTTCGATCTCAAGACCTTTGGCTTTACGCATTTCGTAAAGTTCCTGAGAAAATTCTTCAAACAGCGGACTGTTCATGTAGTCCAGGCACTCAAACTTGCGCTCGGTGATTTTGGCATCAGCACAGGCTTTGGCAATTTCTTCTTCGCTGCCCAGAACGATCACTTTGGCAACGACTTTCTGCTCCATTGCCATGTTGGCGGCAATGACCACGCGGGGGTCCTGTCCTTCGGGCAGAACGATGGTGCGGGAAACGGTTCTTGCGCGTTCCGCAAATTTTTCAATAGCAGACATTTTTTATCCCTTTCAATTATTTTGAAACGATCTGTTTGGTGGTACGGGCGATCATCAGCTCTTCGTTGGTCGGCATGACGATAGCCTTGAAAGCGCTGTCCTCAGTGGAGATCACGCCGCTTTTGCCGAAACATTCGCGGTTGGCAGCTTCGTCAATGCGGATATCCAGAGCGCCGAGCTGATCCATGACCATCTTACGGATTTCAAAGGAAAACTCACCGATACCGCCGGTGAAGACGATTGCCTGGGGCTTGCCGACCAGCACATAGTAGGAACCGATGTATTTGACGATTCTGCGGACAAACATCTTGACTGCCAGAGCAGCCTGTTCATTGCCCTTGTCGGCGGCGGCGAGCATATCACGCATGTCACCGGTACCGATTCCGCCCATACCGAAAAGTCCGGACTTCTTGTTGAGGATGTTGTCAACTTCTTTGGCGGTGCTGCCGAGTTCAACCAGACGCAGAACAGCGGCGGGGTCCATATCACCGGAACGGGTTCCCATCATCAGACCTTCAAGAGGAGTCAGTCCCATGGTGGTATCAATAACTTTACCGTTCTTGATGGCGGCCATACTGCAGCCGTTGCCCAGGTGACAGGTGATGATGTTGGTGTCATCCTGAGAAATGCCGAGAAATTCAGCCGTTGCGATGGTCACATAGTGATGGCTGGTTCCGTGGAAACCGTATTTACGGATACCGTACTGTTTGTAGTAGTCATAGGGAATGGCATACAGATAGGCTTCGGGAGCCATGGTCTGATGGAACTGGGTATCAAACACGCCGACATTGGGAACACCGGGCATGGCTTTTTCGCAGGCTTCAATACCGGCAAGGTTCGGGGGATTGTGCAGCGGTCCGAGGGGAAAGCACTCACGGATGACGTCTTTGACCTCTTCGGTGATGAGCATCGGAGCGGTGATTTTTTCTCCGCCGTGCAGAACACGGTGTCCGACTGCGGAAATTTCGCCCAGGCTCTTGATAACGCCGATTTCAGGATCGGTCAGTTTTTCGCAGATGCGGCTGACGGCTTCGGCATGATCCTTGACGGGAATGACAGCTTCAAATTTGAATCCGTCAGGACGTTTGTAAATCAGGTTGGGGGCATCGCTGCCGAGACGTTCAAACTGTCCCTTGGCGAGCACTTCTTCATTTTCCATGGCGAACAGCTGGAACTTCATGGAGCTGCTGCCGGCATTGATAACGAGAACTTTCATTTTTCTCTCCGTTAAAATTGTTGATTATTTGAAACTTACTTCTTACGAAACACGATACGTCCCTTGGTCAGATCGTAGGGGGACATCTCAAGGGTAACGGCATCTCCGGGAAGGATGCGGATAAAATTCATACGCATCTTTCCGGAAATGTGGGCGTTCACCATGTGTCCGGTCTGGATCTCAACCTTGAACATTGTATTGGGCAGCAGTTCGCGAACTACGCCGTCTACTCTGAGCACATCATCTTTTGCCACGTTAAAATCTCCGGTTCATTTTCTGTTATAAGGATCATATGTTCAAAATGCGCACTCCATGCTCCGTCGCGGGTGCGGACGGTCCATCCGTCTTTGCGGTCAACCACGATTTTTTCTGAACCGAGATTCAACATCGGTTCAATACAGAGCACCATGCCGGGAACAAGAACAGGTCCGCTGCCCCAGCCGGAAAAATTGGGTACTTCCGGCGGTTCGTGCAGACGGATGCCGCATCCGTGTCCGACATATTCGCGCACAATTCCAAGATGACTGTCGCGGGCGGCACGCTCCACCGCCCGGCTTATATCTCCGACCCGTTTGCCGCCGCGGGCGGCATCTATTCCCTTGAAAAGGGCATTGCGGGTTCCTTCCAGCAATCTGCGGATATCAGCGTCGGGTTCACTTGCCATTGAAACTGTTACCGCAGTATCTCCCATTGCACCGTCAAACTCAACACCGACATCAATGCTCACGATGTCTTTTTCACCGATGATGCGCTTGGGACTGCCTATACCGTGAACAACCTCTTCATTGACGGAAATACAGATATTCCCCGGGTAGCCATGGTAATTTAAAAATGCACTTTTTCCGCCGGAAGCACGGATAAACTCACCGGCTAACATGTCCACATCCAGCGTGGTCATCCCCGGATGGATGGCACTTGCAATCTGATCGCGTACCTGCGCCGTTATGGCGGCGGCACGGCGGATGCGCGCTATCTCATCCGGAGTATGCACAATCTGATTCCGGGACATAAAATTATTTCTCCAGTGCCGCAACCAGCTCGGCCATGATTTCCTCGCTGTCGGTTGCTTCAATGGTCAGCAGCAGACCGGCCTTTTCGTAGTATTCAATCAGGGGGCTGGTCTGTTTGTAGAAAACGGCAAGACGGTTCTTGGCGGTCTCAAGAGAGTCATCGCTGCGCTGATAAAGTTCGCTGCCGCAGCAATCGCAGATACCTTCAACCTTGGAGGGTTTGAAGAGTTTGTTGTAGATCGCATCGCAGCCGCGGCAGTTCTGACGGGCGGTCAGACGCTGAAGCAGGATTTCATCATCAACTTTGAAGTAAACGACCTGCTGCAGTTCGCGGCCGATGGCTTTGAGAGCATCGTTCAGAAGTTCAGCCTGGGCAACAGTGCGGGGAAATCCGTCAAGGATGAATCCGGGTTTGGTGTCATCCTGAGTCAGACGGCTGCGGACCATTCCGGCGACGATTTCATCGGGAACCAGCTGTCCGGATTTCATCAGAGCATCAGCTTTTTTGCCCAGTTCGGTACCGGCGGCAACTTCTGCACGCAGCAGATCACCGGTGGAAATGTGAGCCAGAGGATACTTGGCAAGAACCTGCTTGGAAACAGTGCCTTTGCCTGCGCCGGGGGCGCCGAGGAAAATAAGATTGTGTTCTTTCATTTGATTTATCTCCTTTGTTTCAAGTAGTCAATAATAGAATCGGCGGAGATTTCAGTCTGTTCTCCGTCCGCCATATTTTTCACGATTGCAATATTCTTTTCAAGTTCGCTGTCACCGCGGACAATGGCAAGTGCCGCACCGCTCTTGTTGGCACCGCGCAGCTGCGCTTTGAATGAACGCTCTTCAAGTTCCAGATCAACGGGAATACCGGCGGCACGCAGTTCATCGGCAAGCGCCAGGTTTGCAAGACGCGCTTCAATGCCCAGTCCGATCAGATAGGCAACTGGACCTGCGGGCACGGCGGCTTTCACATTCAGCGCATCGCGGCAGAGCAGCAGACGTTCAACACCTGCGGCAAAACCGACACCGGGAACGGGACGCTTTTCTCCGGGCAGGAAAAGTTCATATCTGCCGCCGCCGGCAACAGCCGTCTGCGCTCCCAGAGCGGGATGTGTCACTTCAAACACGGTGTGAACATAATAATCAAGTCCGCGAACCAGACGGGGATTGACACGGTAAGGAACTTTCAGGGCATCCAATGCACGGCAGACTTCGTTGAAGTAGGTGCGGGATTCTTCGCTGAAACTGTCAACATAATCGGGTGCTTCGGAAACGATCTTGCCGCAGGACTCCTGCTTGCAGTCAAGAATACGCCAGATGTTGCGTTCCAGACGGGTCTTGCAGTCGTCGCACATGCAGTCAATGTGTTTTGCAAAATAATCCCGCAAAAGCTGTTCAGCCGGAGCGCGATCATCCAGAGCACCGCGGGTATTGATATCAAATGAACAGTCTCCCAGGCCGATTTCTTTCAAAAACGCATAGAGCATGGCAATACATTCGGCATCAATGAGAGGAGCGCAGCGGCCGACGTTTTCAACGCCGATCTGGTGGAACTGACGTCTGCGTCCGGCAGCGGGACGTTCTCCGCGGAACATCGGACCGAAATAACGGACTCTCTGTTCAACACCGTTCATCACATCGGTATTGGAAAGGGCGCGCATCACCCCGGCAGTTCCCTCGGGACGCAGGGTCAGACTTCTGCCGCCGCGGTCGGTGAAAGTATACATCTCTTTCTGCACAACTTCGGTTTCGCCGCCGAGTCCGCGCTGGAAAACTTCGGTGTATTCAAACACCGGAGTACGCAATTCCCCGTAACCGTAACGGGAAAACACATCAGCGCCGACACGCTCAATTTCACGCCACTCTCTTGCTTCGGATTCAAAGATATCCGCTGTTCCGGGCGGGGGGGAAAAGGTCGCCATTTCAAGTCCTCCAATAAACCATTAACGCCCGACGGAAAAAATTCCCCGTCAGGCGTATATTTATTCTGTGTTATTTCACCCTGCCAATCATTATTTAAAATCAGCGGGGTTGAGTTTTTCGACCGCGTCTTTGAGTTCTTTTCCGGCACGGAATTTAACAACGGCACGTTCAGGAATCACAACCTCGTGTTTGGGTTCATTGGGATTGCGTCCTTTGCGGCTCTTGCGAACCTTGATTTCAAAAACGCCGAAATTACGCAGCTCAATAGTACGGCCGGCAATCAACTCCTCGGCAATATAATCAAGGGTCTTCTGCACGGTATCAGCAACCTGACTCTGATTAAGATTGATTTCCCGGGCGATCTTGACTACCAAATCACGCTTGGTCATGACTGAAACTCTCCTTATGTATGTATTATTTCTTTCTTTGTTTTATTTATAAAGCAAAATAAATGCGCTTTTCTTAATATACCGCCGAAATCCCGTTTCGTCAATACCCTTTACGGAATTTTCCCCGTATTGTTTCAAAGATTTCACCTCAAAATCCGCAAAACGGAGTGATTTTCCATCTTTTCACGGCTCTTTTCTCAAAAAACAGAGTCCGCAGTCATGTTTCAAACTGCGGAAAAAAGTTCATTCAGCGGACTTCTTCGATAATGATATCATCTATGCAGATTTTTCCGTGCGAATCGCGGTTGTAAAAATACAGCGCACAATCATAAAGTTTGTCCGAAGTCCGGAATTCTCCTGCGGCAAGATGATACCTGCCGTCAGGACGGATGTTTCCGGCGAGCATGAGATAACGTTCCAGCTTTCTCTCCTTTGTATAATTGCCCACACATGCCATTGTTTTGTGTCCGACTGTTGAGCAGTCAAAGTCTTTGCAAATGGCAAAGCGGATACGGTAACGCTGATTCTTTTTAAGTTTCAACCCGATACGGAACTGCTTGTACTTGCCGTTGCCCTCCAGAAGATAAGCCCCTTTTCCGGAATAAGGCGTTCCCTTGTATTCGGGGGACTCAAAACCGTTCTGATAAACAGTCGTTTTGTCTGCGGTTGCCGGAATAACGGTTTTCTTTGCGGGGACCGTCTTTTTCACCTTTTTTAAAGACATGTATTTGGTGATTTCAACATCATCCAGAAAAACGGAATCCTGCGAATTGTGATTGTAGACAAAAAGCCGGCAGTCATGCAGTGCGGCAGAAGTCTTGAACTCAGACTTGATCGTGTGGTAATTGCCGTCAGCAATAACGTTTCCACCGAAAATAAGATAACGCTCCAGTTTTTTGCCGCGCGTATAGTTGGCAATCATCAGGAAACACTTGTTTCCGTCGGGAGAAACGTTTTTACCTTTTTTGAACTGCAGTTCCAACTGATAGAGTGTTTCAGGCTCCAATTTCAGCGGAATCCCCTTCATACAGAACCTGCCATTCCCCTGAAGTTCAAAGGAACGCTGTCCGCGGAACGGGGATTTTTTGGAATAAACAACTTCTTCAAAATCAAACTTCGTCACATCGCTTGCTTTGGTGCGTTTGGTGGTGAATACCGGCACCTTGCGCCCGGAGTCGCCGATTGAAATGATTTTCACATCACTGTAATCAGGAGAGGATATTTCAACACGTTCCACGGAAAAATCCTCTTTTTCAGGCAAACGTTTGAAAGCAAGTGTCTTATTTTCAAATCCGTTGAGGGTCACAGAGCGTTTTTCTCCCAATGCGCGGACAGTCAATGTCCGTTTTTCAGGCAGGAAGTTGGTCAGGCGCACTTCGATTTCATTCCAGTCCGTCTGCTCCGCAACGGCAGTCCATGCGTGTTTGCCATGAAGTTCATCCACCAGGATCACAGCCGCAAGTTTGCTCTGCGGCATATCAAAAGTTACGACACCGTTCTTTTGGGAGAACTTCATTTTCACCGGCTCTTTAAGGTATTCACAGAGCATTGCATACTTTACCTTGAATCCGGCATCGTATGTGACTTTTCCGGAAACCATATCCGGATTTTCCATGGTAAGAACCGTGTATTTTGATTTGTTGCTGTCAATGAATCTCTGAGAGCTGCGGTCCGCTTTATGGGCATAGATACGCGCATTTTTCACGGTGCATGAAACGCCGTTCACATCGTCAAAAACGGCGTAATTGAGGAACGGGCTCACCCGCTGACGCAGTTTCAGAATGTAATAGATGGAGTCAAAAAACACCACCCAGTCAAAACGGTTGCCCAGCAGAAACGCCTCGGTAATGCTCTTTTCAGAAAGCGGACGGCTCCACAAACCGTTGCAGCTGCCCTGAAAGATGATCTGATCGGGAATCGTATAACGGAAGATGGCAGGATTCCGTGCAAATCCGGAAATCAGAAAGTACAGTTTCGTTCCGAACACATCGGCGATACCTTCAGTCAAAGCACAGAAATCCGGTTCCTTGGCACGCATTTTTTTGAACATATCATTCATAAATGCAAATTTGAACACCGGTTTATCGCCCTCGCCGTTGAGTTTCAAGAAGGGATTGAAGTCTCCGTGATCGTTGCGGAAAACAAAGGTATCCAGATAAGCGGTGTTGCAGTGATACTGCGACACATAACGGTCGATCCATTTAAGCAGCCATGCGGCAAATTCGCCGTTGCGCCAGTTCATCGGGATATAACTTTCACCATATCCGCCGCTGACAAACTTTCCAGTCCTCTGAACTTCGTTGATTTTTGCAACTTTGGGGAGAAGTTCCTCTTTGCTGATATCAATGACATCACTGATGTATTCTTTGTTTTTCACAAACCAGTCCCACTTGGGCGGCTGAACATCAGCAGGGTATTTGCTCCAGGGAATACCGAAATAATAATCACTCAAACTGTAAAACCACGCCATTCCGTTACCGAAATAGTAGTGTCCGATATAACCGCCTTTATCGCGCCAGGACTTTATCATCCGGGCAAAAAGTTTTTCGCCGCCTTTATCCAGACGGGGCAGATAATACGTCGGACAGGCGCCGTTCATATTGCAGCCCCACGCCTGAATATAAGAACTCGACAGAAATGCCGCACTCTTGAAATCGCGAACCATCTCACGATAAGAAGCGTATCCGCGCACCGCTCCGGTATGTCCGGCAGAAGATCCCTGCACCCAGAGATCGGCATTTCTCAACCAGGGACGATAGGTATTCACCGGATAATTTTTATAGAAAAACTCCCGGTAAATCTTTGCGCCTTCATGCCAGGTGCCGGTAAAGGGGGCAAGGACAAAACTGTAAGTGCGTTTCTCTCCGTTTTTGATACGGTGAACACGGTTGAAAGATAATTCAACAGCATTCTGTCCGCCGTTGGCTCTGCTGTTGATGTGTGTGGTTATGAGGAATTTGTCATGGAGTCCGAAATAAAATCCGCTGTTTTTTCCCGTAAGAATCATAAAGGGCAATCCGGCATGATCGGGATAAGTGACACTCTGTCCGCCTTTGAGGGCGGGAGAGGAGAGAAATTCTCCGGCAGAAAACGGCCAGATGAGCGTTTCTTCTTCAGCATGGGCGGGCGTATGCAGTTCGTGCAGACGGGGAGCCTCAACTTCGATGACGTCCCAGCGGGGATTTTTGTTGTCAACAATAACATCCCATTCAAAAGTCCGCTTCTGTGCGCGGATGTTGAAAGAAACCTTTATCTTTTCACGGGGGAAACTCCAGTCGATAACGATACTTTTCTTATCAGAACGGACTCTTTCAAGTTTCGCCTGAGTCTGCGAAAGATAACGTTTTTCTTTTTTACCCGGTTGTTTGAGCAGAAGTTCAAACATGCTTTTTTCAATGCCGACAGTCTGAAAAAAGTGTTTGTTTCCTTTAAGTTCAATGCCGGAAAGAGAACCGTTCCGGCGCGAAAAGTAGAGTTTTCCGTCATTATTTTCCAACACCGCCAAAGCTTTCGGGTCATAATCGTACACCAGACGGATATTTTCCGCACCGGGCATAACGCCCCGGGAATCTTTGAAAAACTCCACCCGGACAACCAATCCATGTTCCGTCACCGGAAAATTCCGGACGTTGCCATTGATGATTTTCTTGAAACTCTTTCCGTTGTCAACACTTGCAAACAGCGCAATGTTTCCACCTTTTCCCACCCGGTCAAAAAGCACTTTATCAAAGGCTCTCACTCCGGAGGGACGGGCATTTTTAAATACCATTGATGCTGAAGATATCGTTCTGTTTTCAGCGTAAGGCAGAATTCCGGCGGGCGCTTTTGCCCCCTTGGGGACAAAGGCGATCGCGCCCAGACGTTTACCGTTGAGCAGACTGTCTATGGTAAACTGATAATTGCGTTTTTCAAGAGAAACCTGCGGCCCCTTTGCCCAAAACCAGACATTTGCCGCAGGTATCAGCTGTTGAAGATGAACGGGGTATTTTCCACCCTCAAACAGAAAGATAAACGTCCAGTTTGCTTTGGAGGGACAACGGACCCTGAAATACACATCATAAACGCCCGGCGTTTCCACGTTGAATTGATAATTTGCCTTGCGGCAGTAATCAATATAACTTGTGCCGTCGGATTCCTTTTGCGGGGTGTATTCCAATGCACTTTTTTTGATTTGGATCAGTTCATTTTCTTTTGCTCCGCCCCGGCGGGCAAAGACGTCTTCCTGAAAAAACAGAGAAACTGCGCTTGCAGGAGAAATATTGATGACGCCCCTGCCCTTCTGGGACGGCAGAGTTTTATGTGCTTTCAACACCCCCGACTGCATAAAACAACCGTTGGCGATATCACTTTCAAGCGGCATCACCCGCTGTTCCGCCGCAAGGCTGAACGCCGCCGCAAAAATCAGCAACAGAAATTTTTTCATTTGCTTGCCTCACGCTCAATCACGACGTTTCTGATTTCAACGTCTCCTTTTGAATTGCAGTTGTAGAAAATAATCGAGGATTCAAACACCTTTTCAGGCGTGGTGAAAGTTACTTTCTGCGTATGCCATTTGCCGTCGGCTTTGATCCGTGAAGCAAGCGTGGCGAAACTCCGGAATTTGCGATTCAGGTCGTGGTGTCCGACAAGAACGTAATTGTGCCATGCTTTGGGAGAAACTTCTCCTGATTTTTTAATTTCAAGCGACACAGTATATTTTTTGGCATTTGACAGCGGAATCTGTTCTTTACGGTACAGAAATTTTCCGTTGCCTGAAAGTTTGATTCCCTGCTTAAAAAGTTCAATTTTCCGGGGCGGTTCAGGCATGGGATACCGTTTTTCAAGAATTTCCCCCTGTGTTTTGACTGCATTCAGCCATTTGTCAGGAGCAACATCAATTCCTTTGAGGACAAGTTGATAGGCGGGAGATTTGTATCCTTTTGCAAGATTTTTCGGATTCTTCGCCCAGAAATAGAACTTGTGATATGCCGTGTGATCCCACAACAAATAACTGCCCTGCTGCGGAAAATACTTGCTGAAAAATCCGAGGATTCCCTTTTGAGCCTTGCTGTTGTAAAGCGCCCAGTAACGGATTTCAGGCTCTTTTCCGCGCAGGAACCAGCCGCGGTTGCTCTTGAAAACACCGTCTCCGAAAGTTCCGTTCGGACGGCAGATCATCCACTTATCCAGAGCCGTTGACCAGCAGAACTGAAAAACGTACATCGAATAATACTGCTGAGGCGCAACCGCTTCAAAAGATTTGTCAATGATGATATTTTCAGGCGTGATTGTGATTTTTGCCGTTACCTGCAGATTATTGAGCATTGAAATTTTGGTAAACTCCAACTTTTTACCGTTGAAACTTTTGGGTTCAACTTTCATTTCTCTGCCATCGCAGACAAGTTTGAGAGAGAGAATTTTTTCTTTGCCGCCCTCGGAGTGTCCGGAGCCGACAAATTTATTGGGTGAAGAGGCAAAAATCGTACCGTAAAATCCGCCGCGGTTGCCGATTTCAATGCCTTTAAAAAAATATTGACTGCTGGCGTAAAAATGTTTTTGCGCAAAATGCACTTTATAGGGTCCGGATTCCAGCACCATATCCCCGGGCAAGGCAGAAAGCACCGCAGAAAAAACAACGGTCAAAAGAATAAAAATCTGTTTCATCATCATTTGCTTCCTTTAACTCTCAGACGGTGGGCGAGATGGGCACTGGGATTGGGATCTGTCACACCATTGTATGCCATACGGCACCAGATTGCAAGTTCCTGTTTATCGGTACTTTGAACGTTGCCTGCCAGATAAAGAAGATTGACAAAGTTCCCGTGATGAGGATACCACGAAGTTCCGCTGGTCGTTCCGCCGGTCCCGGCATCCGGATGCATATAAGAAGTTACATAAAGTTGTCCGTTGGGGTTTTCAGGTTTATAACGGCTGGTATTGTGTCCTGTCGCATCTCCGGCGTAAACAAGCGTAGAGGGTTGACGGATGCTGCTGTATTTATACTGAGTGTAACCGAATCCGCGCACACTGTCACGTCCACCGCAGGCATTGATACCGATCGTCTGACAGTTGGCAAGGGAAGAATAAACTTCTTCATTGGTCGTAAAATCCTGTCGTTTCTGCAAATTCCGTGCCTCCGGTTCACCTGCATCCGCGCTTCCCGGACAAACCCAGAATACCGCTGTATTGGTGTAGGGACCCAATTTCGCGACCCAGCGCAAATAAACATCTTCGCCGCCTTTCAGCATGTTATACCCGGGAATATAATCATCATTGGCGCCTGAATACATCTGCAGAGCCGTTCCAATCTGCTTCAAGTTGCTGGTACACGATGCCTTGCGTGCTGTCGTCCGCGCCTTCTGCAATGCCGGCATAAGCATCGCCGCAAGAATTGCGATAATGGCAATCACAACCAAAAGTTCAATCAGCGTGAACGCTGATTGAGTGAAGATGTGAAGGTGTGAAGAGCATTTTTGACCGTTGTCAAAAATGCGTGAAGTGCGCCCTTGCGGGCGTAAGGATGTGTTGTTTTTTATTTTTGAAAGACAATTCTGTTGTGCAGTAGTAACCAACAGTTCAATCAGCGTAAACGCGAAACTCAACAGAGAAGTTTTTGAAGTGCGCCCTGTCAGGCGTAAAGACATGCTGCTTTTTAACATTATTATCTCCTTTTGCTTTTCTTTACTAAAAAACGGATATTCCAATAATATAGCACAAAACAGCAGCTCTGTCAAATTTTTCTGTATCAACTCCTGATTTTTCACGACAATCATATATAAAGTGTTTTTTCAGCAGCACTCCCAGATAACTTTAATTCTGTCAAAACGTCCGGCTTCAAGATCTCCGGGCTTGATAAAGAAATAAAGAATGCCACAGTCGCACCAGATCCACCCCGGTCCGGAACTCCAATCGCTGTCAAGCTGAAGCAAAAGTCGATATCCGGACATCGACCGGTTGCCCTGCAGCCAGTAGGGTCTGCCCAGCAGCTGATGATGCGGCGCTGTGAAATTTTTTGATGAACGCAAAATTTTAAAATTCAGAAAACACTCTCTGAAAATACGGGAAGACTCCTCTGACAGCGGCTCCCGGGGCACTTCCGAAGGAGCCTCCGGTGTATATATAACGCGCCAATAATTTTCACAATCGTCCCCCCTGTCGCTTCCCGGCATTTTATCTGTGTCATAAAAAACAAAAAGCGTTCCGTATTCCGGCAGATCCGTTCCCGGAGAAATCTCAGAAAAGTCTATCTGAGCAAGAAAATCCAACTCCCTGCCCTCCGGAGAAACTGGCCGGGAAAAAGACGCAGGCAAACAGGGGTTTCCTCCGAATTTACTATGCCGCCTCTTCCGCGTTTTGATAAGACGGATGGCATTTAACTTTTTCATACGGCTTCCATTGCTCTCCTTCTCCGTTTCACGATGAAAAGGCTGTCCGTTTTTCAAAGGCATACCATCTCTGCAGTCAATTCCGGCTAATTTACTCATAACAAACTCCTGTTGACTAAAAAATTCATTTCATTATTTTTTCTGACCACACACAATATATACGCAACCACCGATTTTGTCAAACTCACTAAAACAAAACTTTTCTCATATTTTCAACATTTTCATTTTTCAATGACAATAAAGGCCGTCATTGACAACATCATGACAACAGAATTATACACAATTTCCGTCAACGACCTGTCAACAACACAAAACCAACTAACACCATCAAATCAAGTATGTTACAACATAAAAATTTTTCTGTTTTTTTTCAAAACAACACTTGAATTTATTTTACACCCGGGGTATGTTTAACCAGTGACAAAAGAACATAAGAACAAAAAAAATTTCACAAACACAAACTTTTCAGACTAATATTGACAAAACAGACAAAAAAAAAGAAGGAAAAACAGCAAATGGAAAAAACGATCTTCAAAAAGAACAAATTCACCTCAGCTGCCCTGGAACTTTTCCAAATGGCACAGAACATTGCAGCGCAGCTCAACTGCGATCAGGTCTGCTGCAGTCATTTTCTGGCGGCACTCCTCCGCCTCACCCCCGGTGTGGTCACGGATGTCCTGAACAAAGACATTTCAAGCTGGCTGACAGGCTTGAACCTTGATTACGCCCTTCTTGATGCCTCAAATAAAAAAGTTCCGCTTGCCGATGAATTGAACGTTCTTCTCCTTGACGACAGTGAAGACCTGCCGCTTTACTTTATTAAAAGCATCTTCGAAAACCGCATTCTCGGTCCGGCAGAACTGGCATTTATCATTCTGAAAGAGCCGACGGAAGAAATTTCTGAAATTCTGGTGCAGCACAATACAGACAACAATCTCATCAATTATGAAGAACAGATTTGCAACAATTATCTGGCGTGCTGCGAAAAACATACAGGTCTGTCTGCCCGTGACAGATTGAATCAATACCTGAAAACAGGAAAAACCTTTTCCGCTTTCATGAATCAGCGCATTGTCGGACAGGAAAAAGCTGTTGAAGCCATTTCTTCAGCATTGATCAAATTCCGTCACAAAGGCAATCAGGGAAAACCTCTGGCAATTCTGCTGATCTCCCGTTCCGGCGGCGGCGCAAGCTATTTTGCCCGAACTGTCCAGGAGGCCTTTATTGAACTCGGATTCCAGAAAGAAGTCTCCCCCGTTATGGATATGAATTGCTTTCTGCACAGAGAAGCTGTTGAAGCTGAACTTCTCGGTGAGGATAAAACTTATCGTGCGGCTCATCCCGGACAGCTTTATTCTCTTACCCGTAACAACCGCCGCGGTGCAATCGTCTTTGAAAACATCCAGGCCGGCGGCAATTCAGCCCGCAGAATCCTCAGCTCTCTGATTCAAAATGCAGCTTACGATAAATTCTTTCAGAAAAATCTCAAACTGCCGTTCAATATTCTGCTCTGCACATTGACTCTGCCTGAAAGTCAGCACGATTTTCTTCTGAAAAACTGCAAAGAACTTGATGGCAAAAAACTGCTTGACATTTTCAACAAAAGCCGTGAAGACAACAACACCGCGGATCTTTCTGTTCTGACTGCAATGCAGGAATTCATCGTGCTGGAAGACCTCAGTCCGGACACACTTGGAAAAATTGCAGAAAATAAACTGCTTGACATTGCCGATGAACTCCGGAATGAATACGATATTTCTTTTGACGTTACGGCAAAAGAAGATATCATCAACCTCTTTCTGCAGTCAACTCCAAGCAAACTTACACCGAAAGAACTGACGGAAATCATGGCAAAGCACTTTGACGGAATCCCGGAAGCGGCTATCAAATATCCTGATACCCGGCGTATTTCCATAACCTGCGAAAGCCTGCCGGTTTATCAGCATGAAGCAGAACGCAGAACCGTCAGAGGAGATTATCTGACTTTCAGCAAAGAAGAAAAATATGAAAACGGAGTCTGCACGATCAGCTTCCGCAATATCAAGTATAACACTCAGGAAAGTATTGACTGCGGCACATTCCGTATTGAACGCCCGAAAAATGTTTCTCTCAACGAAATTGTCGGTCTGGATAATGTTATCTCAGAATTCAAGGAGGCAATGGATTACATCAAAGGAAAATTTGATCCGTCACTTCCTCCCCCTGCCTGTAATTTCTTGCTTGAAGGCCCGCCGGGCTGCGGAAAAACATGTACCATGACTGCAATTGCCAATGCCTGTGATGTGCCGGTCTTTTTTGCGACAAGTTCAGCTTATGCCAGCGCAAAAACAATCAATGATTTGTTCTACAAGGCCAAAGCAATGGCACCGTGTCTGCTGCTGCTTGATGAAATCAACTCCATCGGATCAGCCAGTCAGGCATGGCGGGTGGATGCTGTCAATGCGCTTCTCACCCAACTTGACGGATTTGAAAAATCACCTCCGATGATTATCGTAGGTTCAACAAATTACGCTTCTCAGATTGAACCGGGACTGCTCAGAAACGGCAGATTGTCCCGTATTGTGCATGTCGGATTTCCGGAGGAAAATGCCCGGGAGCAATTCATCCGTAATTTTGAAACGAAATATGCGTTTGAGCTGTCTTCCGCCGCAAGAGCGCACCTTATCAGTTTGACAGCAGGAAGAAATGTCGTTGACCTCAAAGCAACACTTGAACATGCCCTCAGAACAAGTTTCAAAAACGGAACAATTCCGGATAGTGCTCAGCTTGAAGCCTCATTTAATCACATCAGCAGAAACAGCAGCTCATCATCCGCCCTCATCGGATTCAACGGAGATTATGAAAGATGAAAAATTACGAACCACAAAAATTTACAGTGGAAAAGGACTCTCTTGAGCTTAACAAGAACTGTTCTTCATTCTTCATTCCGATCACCTGCACAGATTTCAATTTCGTAAAAAAACCGCGCCTTTTTGTGCGCGGAGACGGAAACGCTCTGCTCAGGATCAATATCTACCATTATAATCCGGTGAAAATTCCCCGGGAGTATATCAGGCAAATCCGGAAGGAGCAGGCCGTTGAATTGCTTCTCCACAACAACAATGATTCGGTGGTGGAGAGCCGTCCGGCTCCGGTGTCACCGGTACTCTGCTTTCCGGAATGCTGCGAGCTGTATCAGAATAATGAAACCGGAGAGAAAGAAGAGCCCGGCAATTTGCAAGAACTCTTCGAGGATTTTATTCCGGATATTCAGGACACTGCAGCAGCGGCACTTGATAAATGGCTTGCGGAACACCCGGAATTTTCCATGACAAGAATCAATTTTGAAATTGAAAACGCCATCCTTCCATTCTGTTTTGTGACGGATTACAAGTCCCAGGCATTCCTGGTCTGTCTGTTTGACCAAAGTGAAGAGTGGCAGGCTGAAGAAGACAACTTTGACGGAGATATCCCGAGGTATTACTCTCCGGACAAAGTATGTATCTCTCCGTTTTTTGCCCTGACTGCAGTGGCAGACTATCTGTGGTGCCGGACCGGATCGGTCTTCCCAAAACTTGTTCTGCTGGGGGAGAAAACTGTCATTTCCAACATCCGTGAAATGAATGAAACATGGAAATCCATGCATGCATCAATCTGTTCCTGCCGGCAAGAGAAAGAGAGTTCCGTTATTATGCCGTTTACAACATATGCAAACAAACTGCTGAACATAAAATCCTTCAATTCTCAGACGGAACTCTCTGAATTGACCAGACATTTCAAAGATCTTCAGGAACATTCTTTAGAAAAGCTTTGCAAAAACCTTATGAGAATGTATTTTCTCCGGCAGCAATTTCTTGACAAAGAATGTTACAGCTCCGAAGCGGCAATCGTTGAAACCTGGCTTGAAGGCGGCAGATCCGGTAATATTCTGCTGGGCAGATTCTTTTATGCCGGATATTTTTTCAATCTGATTTACAACTTCCGGAACGTGGCTGTCGTGTTGGAAAATACGCCTGATACGGGAGAGCCGGTCAAAGCGATCCTCGAAATCTGTACAAAACTGCATGCAAGCGGTACACTGGCACATCTTACGCCCTGTATCGTTTCTCAAAAGCATGTGTCAAACACAACAACTGAATATGTGAAGATTTACAACGGCGATCAACTTTTCAGGCTTGAGAAATTCGCCTTTTCCCGCGAAACAGGTTTTGACCGGCTGCCGCCGGTTTCAAAAGACGATGTGCGTGCGCTGCTTGCTTTTGCAAGTGACATATTCGGAAAAAAACAAGCCGCAGAAGAATGCAGTAAAACCATCGACAGTTTTTTCAGTCACGAATTGCAGAGATTGGAAAAAAACTGGTCCGACAAAAATATTCTGTTCCTGTATGACACACAAAGATTTGCCAATCCGGTACTGGCATTGTACATGCACAACAGAAACTCAACGTCTGTTATCATCATCAAATGTTTTACCGGCAGCAATCTTTCTGAAATCAAAAATCTTCTGGCAGAAGAACACACTCACAATGCCAGTCTGTTTGAAACAAACCGGCTCAAAACAGTCGTTCTTGCAGGCAACATTCAGGAAAACAGAAAAAAATATATTGAAATCAACAATGTATTCTACACAAGATTCAATGACTTCATGCCATTGATCTGCCAACTTCTCATGACATTTTAAAAAGGAGAAAAAACATGAAAGCAAAATTTGTTAAAATCGGAATTGCAGTCTGTATTATTATCGTTGTATTGAGCATGATTCTGCTCATTTCTGAAGTTATCTCATGCAGAAAAAAATTGCAGATCCAAAAACTTTCCGCCGACAGATTCTGCTATCCCGAACAATACCCGCGCCCTGAAATTTATGACCGCAGCGGCGTTCGGCTCATCGGCAACCGCCGAAACGACTGCCTGCCCTCCGGCAGATGGCGTTATGCTGCCATTGACGGAAAATTCGCAGCGGGATTGCTCGGATTCACACAAGTTACCGCAGGCAGAGAAATCGGGAAAAGCGGTATTGAAAGAATGATTGACCGCAAAAATATCCCGGGGTCTCCCGTTGTTTATCTTGCGCTTGACTCAAAAATCCAGAGAAATGCGGAAGACTGGTTGGATACTCTCTGCAAAGAAAATAAATTCAATCACATTTATATCACATGTCTGAATTCAAGAGGTGAGCTTGTCGGTGCCGGACAACGTCCGGTGCTGGATATCAACAACCGCAAAACCGTCGATGGCGGAATGAGTTTCTTTCAGGCTGTCATGGTCTTTCCTGTCCCCCGCGCATTCTGCTCAATGCTGACCGGAAAAAATCACATCCATTCCTCAGATCTGGACTATTTCAATTTCACGCAGAAAACAGGACTTTTCCCGGTTGAAGCTAAAGGACATATCATGCCCAGCTGCACAACTCCGGCAGATGGCAGTCCCGTTCTGGCAACATCGTTCCGTTTTCTGACGGCATACATCGGTGCTGTTGAAAAGAAACCTGCACCGCCGCTGCAGCTGTTTTCAGACGGTAAACAACCGTTGTTCGGACAAAACGCAAAAGTCCAGTGGCTCTCAGTTCTTCCCTCTGACGGAAAAACCATTGCCGCTCTCGGAAAAATCTCTGCTGCAGACAATAACCACATTTATATCCTGATCAATATTGAATGTGACAAAAAAACAGAACGCGCAGAAATGACCAAAGTTATCAATTTGATCAAGACACTTCAATTTGACGCTCAAAAAACGGCCGTCAAAAAATATCCGGTGCAGATCAAAATCAACGAAACTGTTCAAAATATTCTGAACCGGGAAGTAAAATCAGCCTGTGAAAAATATCAGGCTTCTGCGGTTTATGCCGCTGTTGCCAATACCGCAAACGGTCAAATCATCGCCTTGACCCAATACGGAAAATCGGCTTCTCCTGCTGCAGAATTCAGAACGGAACCATTCCACACATTATACCCGATTTTTGCGGGCAAAGCAATTGATTGCGGTATGATTCACCCCAACGGCGAAGCCGACATCTCAGCTCCCGAAGAAGAATTCGTTTTCAAAACGATGCAGGAATTCGGTATTTATGAAGCAATTCAAAGAAAATACAGCAGTCCGCAAGCTCTCCGGCGCATTGTTTCAGGCACCTCAAATTGGCTTTCTCTGCCCCGGCTCCTGCAGATTTATTGCTCGCTTGCAAACGGCAAACACCCTGACGGCACCCCTGTCTTTAAACAGGAAAGTACGCATAAAAAAGTACTTGACATGCTGATTGCCTCAACAACAGCTCAAGGGACTTCCAGCAGAGCAGCCATCCCCGGATATAAAGTTGCAGCCAAGACCGGCTGCGGTCGCAATTATCTTCCGGGTAAAGGATATTCATTGAAAAAGTATACCGCATTGATTGCCGGTTTCGTTCCGGCAGATTCCCCGGAATTTGCTCTGGTTATCATCTTTGATCCCCCGAAAACCCCAATAACGACCGGCGTCATTGAAGTATCTGAAGTTTTCAGAACAACCGCGGAAAAAATCATCAATTGTCAAAAAATCAAAAAAGGAGAAGGAAAATGACTGAAGAAGAAAATATGACAGAAAATATGACATACGACGAATTATTGCAACTCTGGTATGAAGAACAGGATCAGCATATTAACGAAATTTTGGACAGTACTCCGGAAACCAGAAAAGACTGGTCCACCGATGACTGGGTGCAGGCTCTGTACTGGAATCCCGGATTTATTGACGCAGAGGATTGCCCAATCAACGAATTTTCGCCGGAAGAATGGGCGGAAATCGTCGTGAACGGTGACGGTTTTGAACCTCAATACTGTCCCATTCCGGAAAAAGTCATTCCTCTGCTGAGCAAAAATGATTTCAAAGACCGCGATTCTCAATATGTCTACGTTGTTCAGATTTCCTGCGGCTGGCTGGATCAGTTCATGCCTGATGTCCCCCCGTACAGACCGGAGGACGATGAATAAAAAATTTTATTTTTCAACGTAAGGAGCAAGAATACGCCAATTTTCCGCAAAAGCCTCATTCATGATCCTGCGGGCCTCAAGACGGTTGGCTTCTGAAAAACTTTTGCGGAGAAGTTTTCTTGCCTTCTCGCGCGCTGAACGGTGATTCTGATTCATTTTTTTCTCAATTTCAGCGCGTTTTTCATCAGAAATGATTTTCTTTCCAGCCGCCCATCTTTTGTAAACAGCAGCACTGAACGTCTGATTAAGCAATGTATCCGGAACTTCATTGATTGTCAGCGGAACGGGAATAAAGAAAGTGTAAGCCGGATTTCCGGGAGCCGCATACATGGTACTCAAGTCTGCGGGAAACTCCCGGTCAATGGAAAATGTCGCAGCAGAAACAGTCCTTTTTCCGCAGGGGACGGCACTTCCCGGCAGGTTGGGCAGAAAATCAACTCTTGCTGCTTTTGCAATAACTTCAGCCGTTACTGCCCGGTTATATTGTTTTCCCGAATCAAACAATGCCTTTTTCACAGCATATTCACGCTGACGGCTGTTCATCACACTCTTTGCCCCGTTTCGAGAAAAACGGATCATATCCGGCAGACTCCAGGTGTTGGCGCGGATGACCGCACCGCTGACATATTTCTGCGCACTGAAACGTTCGGCATCGTGTTCGGCAACATACACACAATCTTTATCAGCCAGCAGCCAGATAGAACCGTGCTTTCCATGCATATATGCCTTGTTTTCAACCATGTTTTTGAGCATGGCAACAGCTTCATCTGCGTTTTTACAGTTTTCAAGAATGATGCGTCCGAGCGTGGTGGTATCCATGCCGCAGTCACTCCTGCCGTCACTGAGGTCGCCGCTGTTCACCGTGACAGCAAGTCCGACAGAATTCATACCCATAGTGATATCCAGCCAACCGATATCGTGAAAACCCAGATAGCCGTATCTTCCCTTTGATTCAGAACGATGAACAAGAACAGTTTTTCTTATTCCGGTATCACGGCTTTTGTGCAAAAAGAGCTGATTATCTGCGGCAAGATCAGGAAGGACTGCCCAGCTGGTACATTCGTGTCCCTTACCCTTTTTCATTGCATCATGGTCAAGAGGCCAATATGTTCTTTTGAAATAAGTTCCCTGCGGCCAGTTGAGTGCCTTGTCGGCCATTTTGCAGTCATCCTCAAAATAAGGCGCAAACTTTTTGACCGCAGTTCTGTAATGCGTAAAAAGTTTTTCGGATTCTTCAAGCGTTTTATTCCACAGCGTTTTTCTGAAAACAGGCACGGGACGGGCAATGCGCTGCCAATGTTTTGCAGCGTACTTTTCAATGGAAAATTCAGGTGCTCCCGGAGCCGGCGTCACCCGGTCCGCCTGACAGCCGCAAAAACAGACAACTGTCAGCACACTCATAAAAAACAATAATATTCCGGACATATTCAACTCCTTTGTAATAAAATGTTATTCAGAGCGAAGTACAGTAATCGGATTCTGCTGCGCCGCCTGATAAGCAGGATAAGTACCGAAAATAATTCCGACGACACATGAAATCGCCAAAGCAAGAACAATACTCCACCACGAATAAATCGTTTCCATACCGCTGTAATTGGTAATGATTTTACCGATTCCGACACCGACAAGAATACCGGTGATACCACCGCTTGTCGTCAGAAAGACTGTTTCTATCAGAAATTGCAGCAGAATATCCGCTTTTTGCGCGCCCAATGCGCGCCGGGTACCGATCTCTTTGCGGCGTTCATACACACTTGCAAGCATGATATTCATAATACCGATACCGCCGACGACAAGAGAAATACCGGCAATGGACCCCATAACGATTGTAAAAATATTCTGGGTACGTTCCCGTTGACGGAGAAGTTCCAGCGGCACGACCATGCCCCAGTCCTTGGTCTCTTCATGCCGTTTTTCAAGATATCCTGAAATACGCTTTGAGGTATTGTCAATGAAGAACGTGTCATTTACTTTCACCAGAAAAAGATCATACTCAACACGGGTGATTTTGAACTGACGTCCCTCGCGCAAAAAGTTATAGTCCTTGAAAAGCGTTTTGGCGGTCGTCATGGGAATTAAAATCATATCATTCTGCCCGCCGACTTCCGGCAGCTGGGTCGCATAGGGATTATCCAGAATACCGATGATACGGAACACATTATCACCGATGCGCAGATTGCTGCCGATGATATTGGTATCTCCGAGCGTAAAAAGTTTGTGTTTGACATTCATACCGATTACGCACACTCTGGAATTGGCTTCAAAATCAATTTTGCTGAACCAGCGACCGTCAACGATTTCAGCAGCCGTTTCATCAAGAAATGCCCGGTCACAGCCGACAAGTTTTAAATCCATGCGCTGAATACCCTTCAAAATCTTGTTGCGGGTATCAAAAACCGCCGTGATGCGCTCAACGTTATCCATACGCGAAATATGGCTGAGATCCTGTTCCGTCAAACCGAAACGCTCCATGACACTGGCGTTTTCGCTGGAACTTTCACTCTTGCCGTCAATGGGCGGACGACGTGAAAAGACGATGATTTTATCAATTCCCATGGCTTCGATCTGCGCCAGAGCCGAATGTTTTGCGCCCTCAGAAATAGCGAGCATGGCAATCACGCTGCCGACACCGAAAATCACGCCGAGAGAGGTCAGAAGTGAACGCATCTTGTGCAGCAGAAGATTGCGGAAAGAAAGACTTATCAAATCACGGATGAGCATCATGATTTCACCTCCTGATTCTGCTGCTGACGGGCGATTTCCCATTCAAACAGACGGCTGTCGATGCGGCCGTCACGCAGACGGATGATTTTGTCATAATGCGGTCCGAGAGCAGGATTGTGCGTCACCATGACGATCGTCACATTCTGTTCGCGGTTCAGTTCATGAAAAAGCTCCATGATTTCATTGCTGGTTTTTTCGTCCAGGTTTCCGGTGGGTTCATCCGCCAGAATAAAGGCGGGGCTGTTGCTCAAGGCGCGGGCGATGGCAATGCGCTGACATTCACCGCCGGAAAGCTGTGTCGGCTTGTGTCCGAGACGGTGTCCGAGTCCGACTCTTTTTGCAAGCTCCAATGCGCGTTTGGCACGGATTCGGCCCGGCACACGGGCGTAGAGCATGGGAACTTCAATATTCTGTTCCACAGTCAGAGCGGGAAAAAGATTGAAACTCTGAAAAATAAAACCGATTTTACGGTTGCGGATCGTCGCCTGTTCCACGTCAGTAAGTCGGCTGACATCAATGCCTTCAAGCAGATATTCTCCTGAAGTCGGCACATCCAGCATACCGAGAATGTTCAGCAAAGTGGACTTTCCGGAACCGGATGTACCGATGAAACCGACAAATTCACCCCGTTCAACCTGAGCGTCAATGCCTTTCAGAACAGGCACCTGCAAGTCTCCGGTAATATAGGTCTTGCGGATATCTTTGAGTTGAACGATGGTCTGTGTTTCAGCCATTATTTTGCATCCTGCTTTTTCTGATAAGGACGGTAGAGATAAACGACATCATCCTCTTCCAGACCGGATTTGATCTGAACGAAGTTGTCATTGGATTCCCCGATGGTCACAGTCACTTCTTCAGGTCCGCTCAAGCTGGAACGGTAGACAAAGAAACGGTCATTTTCTTCAAAGACGGCTTCAATGGGAACAAACAGCACTTTGGGAATGATTTTGGTCACAACGTGGATCTGCACACTCATACCGTTGACCAGTTTCGGAGACTGTTTTTCAAGTTTCAACTTGGTTTTGTAGATTTTCGGAGAGGCACTGTCCCACTGCACCATATTCACCGGCAAAGTTGCGATGTGCGAAATGGTGGCATCAAATTTTTCTCCGGGCAGAGAATCCGGCGTGATCGTCGCCTTGTTGCCAACCTGCACTTTGGAACGGAACTGCTCAGGTAAATCAAAATCAACAACCAGATTGGACATTTCAGGAATCGTGATAAGCACCTGTCCGCGGCCGACTTCAATACCGAGTTTGACGTCGATATTGCCCCAGCGGCGGTCGGGGTCGCCGTAGATGACAACACCGTCTTCAGGAGCGCGCCACTCCATCATGGGCATATATTCCCGGTAACGCTGCAGCTGTTTGGTCACCCAACGGACACGGCGGCGCAGATTCTCAATGGATTTGCGCTGCTGAATCGCTTTGGATTCCGTTGAAATTTTGACCTTCTGCAAAGTAAGTTTCGCCTGATCGTAGGCATTGACCAGACGGAGAATTTTGCTGGGATGGTCATAGCGGCGGAACACTTTGAAATTATCTTCTGCATTGGTAAGCGTATTTTCAGCCTTGTCAATTTTTGCCTGCTGTTTGTCAAGGGCGGCCTGACGGACCTCTTCAGCATTTTGAGTACTGGTTGCTTCGTACTGCTTATCCCGTGCTTCACGGAAAGCATCTTCTTCTGTTTTGAGAGCATCTTCAGCCTCAGTGATGGCAAGTTCAAGCGTGTCGCGCTGATTGACACGTTCAAAACGGCGGTACTTGCGCAATGCGTCATCCGCCTGAGAAAGTTTTTCTTCAGCATCCTGAAGTTCGGCGGCATTGGTACTTAAAAGCACACGGTAGTTTTCTCTGGCAAGATCCAGTTCTTTGGTAAGGTTGTCCTGCTCAATTTCAAAGTTTTCAATTTTTTCAAGCAGGTCATCGGTTTCAAATTTTGCAAGCAAGTCACCTTTTTTGACCTTGGTATTTTCATCAATGACCCAAATCAGTTTTGTGCGGTGGTTCGCCTGCAGAGCCAATTTGTGTTTTTTACTGGCATTGACATATCCGCCCTGCTGAAGTCCGATGACCAGATCATCGCGGCGGACTTTGAAAGTACGGTCCATATCGTTGTTGTCACCGGTCTTTTTGCCGGGAGAATTGTCTGCCGCCGCAGTCCTGCGGGGCAGATAAACACCGTAGTATACGCCGCAAAATCCTGCAATCAGCAGGAGTATTGCGCCGGAAATCAAAAGTTTTTTACGTGTCAATTTCATTTTGCAGCAGCCTTATTCGCGTTTTTTTTCTGCTGAACGGCTTTCTTTGCTTTACCGTCTTTTTGCTTTACCTGAGCCGGAGCAGCTTTCTTTACGGTCTTTTGAGGAGCTGAGACTTTGGCATCTTTTTTCTCCAGAGCGCTGCTCAGATTTTTCATAAACTTTTCACGATTTTTCACCGTTTTACCCGGGACGGCATTGCCCATATCCTTCAAGAGGGTGCGGACGGCGGATTCATGAGCAGGATTGCTCTTGGCATTCTGGAGCAAATCACCGTAAAGTTCACTGCTTTTCGCAGAGCTGTAAGGATTGTAAAGGATTCCGTTCTGATCCTGTTCAGCAGGAATGATGTGAACCTTGAGGAAGAAAATCAGCTGGGTGACTTCTTTGGTTGCGTTTTTGCCCTTGAAAAGTTCTCCGATAAACGGCAAATCGCTGAGAATCGGAATTTTTTCCTCTTCCAGAGCAGTACGGCTGGAGTAAAGTCCGCCCATCATAACAACCTGTTTATCATAAAGACGCAGATAGCTTTCAATACTGCGGACGGCAATGACCGGAACGGAATAAGCGGAACCGCCGACGGCGATCTGTTCATTTTTGGTAATGCTTGAAACCTGCGGCCAGAGGCGCAAGGTCACGCAGTCATCGTTGATCATCTGAGGTTCAACTTCAAGTTTCACACCGACACTCTTGTATTTTGTACTCATCTGCAAAGTACTGCTGGTGGAGTTCGCCTCCTGGATAGGAATATCCTGACCGGTGACGATACGGCTGGTTTCGTTGCGTGAAAGCAGAATATTCGGTGCAGAAAGGATTTTTGCATCCTGCGCCTGCTGCAGCCACTTGAAGGAGATGTCAAGTTTGTCCTGACCGGTGAGCGGATTGAAACTTCCGCCCAAGCCGGAAGTCGGCTGGGCAGTCGCGCCGGGAACCTGAGTGGTTGCGCCGAAAGTGCTGCCGCCGGTGGTGTAGTTCATTGAAAGATTGCGGAGTGTCTCATCCTTGAATGTCACTTCAACAACTTTTGCCTCGATCAGCAGCTGGGCGCCGGGCACATCCAGACCGCGGAGAATTTCAAGATAGGTATTGATTTCCTTGTCAGGCGCATTGAGAACGAGCATATTTTCTTCTTTGACCTGTTCAATCAGGACGGAACCGACAACCACGCCGTCCAACGCCTTGTAAAGACGTTCAGCTTTGCTGAAACGGGGACGGTAAATAAGGACGGAACGGTTGTTATCGCCTTTGACGATCCGGTGATACGCCGGCAGAAGTTTTTTCGGCTTTGCTGCAACGGTGGGAAAAGTCGCTTCTGCGGAAAACATCTCAGAGAGAGAACGCAGAACACTCTTGACGTTTTTCCGTCCCTGTTCTATATCTTCAAGAGTCCGGACAACCGGCGGAAGTTCATTATTTGTGTTTTCCTGAGCATTTGCGGGCACACCCAGAGCAAAAAATAAAAGTGCGGCACTGAATCGGACAGCATGTTTTGTCAGCATTTTTTAATCCCCCATATATATTTTATCAACGTGAAACATTACATTTTATTAATGTAACGTCAAAAGTCGTTTGTTTCAAGTTGGAAGTAAAAAAAATCCGCAGTAATTCCTCTATTTTCCTGACAGCACTGAAATATTCTGCAGCAGGGATAAAAAATACAGCTGCAACCTTAACTTTTCCGAACGACTTCTGAAAGTGCTTCTATTGATTTTTGAAAAAAAGATGATTCTCCCAAACGTCTTTCCATCCCCTTCCGGGCAGCCGGACAATATCGCGCAGATGAAGATGCATCAATTGATTCTGACGGCAAACTGCGGCTGTTTCAATAAATGTTTTGTCCATTTTGTCTATCCGGTCCATCTGGTCCACCCCAAAGCCGGTTTGTTTCAAACTAATTTCCGTATCAATTACCGATAACGATATCTGCTTTTGCTTTTATGTTAAAAGTTCTGAGATATTTTTCTTCCATCGGAATCCAGCGTTCCGCAAAGATTTGAGCTTTTTGCTCCCCGTTGCGTTTGCGGATACGCTTCATCTGTTCCGCAGGAGAAATATCAAAAAACACCTTTAAATCCGCATAATCCCCAAATTCCGGATGCAGACTGTATGCGCCCTCAACAATGCGCCACCGGGAGATTGCAATGTGCCGCATTTCTCCCTGACACATTTTTGAACAGTCAAAACGCCGGTATGAAAATGACTTTTTCTGTTTCAATTCCGGAAGAACTTCTGTTTTGAATCTTTCGTAATGAACATTTCCGCCGGGCTCAGTCCATCTCGACGGCGTACGCAGTTCCGGCGGCAGAAAGAAGTCATCCATGTGTATGACTTCAGCTTCAAGAATTGATGACAACTGCCGGGCAAGTGTGGTTTTTCCCGAGGCGGCTCTGCCGTCAACGGCAATGACCGAAACAGAGTTTTCAGGCATCTTTGCCGCCGCAAGCAATACCGGGATTACTGTGATAAAACGGATATTCACCAGACGGTAAGAGGGGCAGTATTTCCGGCAGTAATGTGCAGAATGATGAACGGCACCGCCACGGTATTGTTTCATAAATTCATCCAGTTCCCCCTTTTTTCCGTCCAACAATTTTTCAAGCAAACGGATATAGTTATCAAAAACAACTTGACTGTCCGGCAAATTTTCTGCCGAAGCGCAAAACATGTTGAACAACCATATTTCCGGCAATCCGGCTTTTTTCCATGCGCCCAGATTCACCCGGCAATAGTCAGGAGAAATCACTTCAAACAAGGGAAGATCATCTTCTGCCCCCGTCCTTGCAAATTCCCGGGAAAAATATTTCCACGCCCGTTCCCGGTCGGCAACGCCGTGTGCCGGTCCCCATGCCGCCTGATATGCCAATTTCACCAGATCCTGAATTTTACTTTCAGGATAACGCCGCAGCTGTTCAGTTGCACACAGAAAAAAATCAACCGCTTTGCCATTCCGGAAAAGTTTTGTTCTTTTTCCTGTATACTCCATCGTATATTCACCATAACACGCGAGAACAAACGGCAGCAATGCCGCAAAGAAAAATATTTTTTTCATCTTAAAATCCGGTCAATGTTTCTTTAGAGTTATCGACTTTGCCCATATTGAAGAAAGTGTTTTTCAAAACATCCGTATCCATATTTGGATATCCCTCCAGAGACGGAACCTGCTCCTTGCTTCTGTTCTCAACATGTCCATCCGCAAAAATGACGACCGCCCGGTCATTGTGACGGAAATACGGCGCACGATTGGGACCGATATTCCCCGTAACGTGTGTTTCAGCTGCATTGATCACATCATGTCCGTAACACAGATGTCCGTAATTTTCAACCAGCATTGCGGCTTTGCTCTGACTTGCCAGAGAAGATATTTTCAATCCCCGCCCGTTATCCGTTGCGATGAGATAATTCAAGCCGTAATTGGTGGTGATATCTTCTTTGGAATCTTCCTGCGGACACCGCAGCACTTTCACCGGCTCTTTGGAGGCATTCTCTCTGCTCAAATAAAATAAAACCACGCCGTCCAGCCAGTTCTTTGCACTGATACTTTCTCCGGCAGGCGTAAACCCGCCGAGCAAATTATCCCTGCAAGGCAGGTAACTGTTGTAATCTTCAGCATAAAAAAGATAAATCATCCCCAACTGCTTGCCGTTTGATGCACAAGACATCCCCTGCACCCTGCCCCTTGCACTTTGCAGCGACGGCATCAAAAGCGCTGCAAGAACAGCAATAATCGCAATCACAACCAGCAGTTCAATCAGCGTAAACGCTGATTGAGTGAAGCACGGCTTTGCCGTATGAAGCATTTGCCTGCGGCGAATATGAAGCACACCTCCGGTGTATGAAGCACTTGCTTTGCAAGTATTATAAGAATGCGGGGTATTTTGAGATTGGGAAAACAGGGGCGTTTTCTGCGGCGCCCCTCTCCGTACATTTCCGTCCCCATCCGTACTCATCCGTACCGCTGCGCCGTCCCGGTCAGTGAAAGAATCATACCAATTTTTTGTATTCCGGTATTTTTGCTTCATAACTTCTCTCTACACATTATTATTTTTCCGCAAAACGTAATACTTCAGATATTACGCTTTGCATTTTCGTAATACTTGGAATTTTTATAATATAACATACCTCTCATTTATTTCAAGTGATAAATAAAAAAGTTCAGCAACTTCTTTCCGCAATGGACTCATAATAACGGTTGCCGGAATTTCATGCGGGTATAAAAAAGGCTGCTGCTTGACTTTTACAGTTTTGCAACAGCCGGGGGAACAAGTTCTTCCGGAAGTTTTACGGTTTCTTTTTGAGAAGAGCGTAAAATTCTTCAAACTTCTTTAAAATATCTTCCTGACTTGCGCCTTTGAGCAAGTCGCCGGGTTCGCAACGCTGCGCCACATCGTCGGTCAGAAGTCCCAGAAACGGAGACGGCTGAGCCGGACGGGTTATGCCGCGCTGCATACGCGATTTGGCACGCAGAAGATACAAATCCTCTTTGGCGCGCGTTACCGCAACGTAGAAAAGACGCTGCTCCTCGTCGCCTGCACCCTCTTCCAATGCGCGTTCATGCGGAAAAATTCCCTTTTCCATGGCAATAATAAATACCACCGGAAACTCCAATCCCTTTGAAGCGTGAATTGAGGAAAGTATCACCGCATCTTTATCCGCATCGTCATCACGGTCGTCTTCTTCCATAAGAGAACACGCTTCAAGATAATCTGAAAGAGTCAGCGGCTCCGCTGCTTTGTTTTCATATTGGGCAATCGCAGAAATAAATTCATCAATATTATCACGCCGTTTCACCGAATCATTGATGTCTTTATAGATTTTCTGCAATCCATCCACATAACCGCAGGCAATCAGAAAATCAGCAACTTTTCCGGAAATGGCGCCGGGTTCTGAAAAACGCTCCTCAAAATCTTTGTAAACTTGAGCAAGTCCTTCTGCCCCCGCTTTGCCGTTCTTTGTCAAAGTCGCCTGAAACTCCGGACTGCACAGCGTGTCAAACATGGAGCAATGTTCTTCCATGCGTTTCTTTTTAAGGGTTTCTATTGCCTTGGCGCCGATTCCGCGCGGCGGTGAAGCCAGCACACGCAGCAAACTCTGGTCATCATTGGGATTGACGACCAGACGCAGATAAGCCAGCGCATCTTTGATCTCACGGCGCTGAAAAAACTGCTGTCCGCCGAAAAGACGGTAAGGTATCCCCGCAGAACGCAATGCCTGTTCCAGTTGACGCGACAGCTGATTTGAACGGTACAAAATGGCAAAATCACTGTACGGCGCTTTGCCCTCGTTTCTCTGCCGCTGCAGCTGGGCAATCATATTGGCGACGTATTCCGCCTCGCTCTCGCCGTTATCAATGGCGACGATTTTGGGAAGACTGCCCTCCCCTATGGAACTCCACAGTTTTTTCTCATGACGTTTACCGCCGTTGCTGCCGATAACCACGTTGGCAGCATTGAGAATCGCCGTGCAGGAACGGTAATTCTGTTCAAGTTTCACCACTTTTGCGTTGGGGAAAATATAAGGAAAGTCCAGAATATTGCCGACGTCCGCACCACGCCAGGAGTAAATGCTCTGATCATCATCGCCGACAACACAGAGATTGCAGGTGTCTCCGGCGAGCATTTTGACAAGAGCAAACTGCGCGCCGTTGGTATCCTGATACTCGTCAACCAGCAGATAACGGTAACGCTCCTGACAGCGTTTGAGAATGTTCGGATGCTCCGTAAAAAGCCGCCAGGTGAGCAGAAGCATATCATCAAAATCCACCAGATTCTGAAGTTCCAGCAACTCCTGATACTTTTCATAGATCTGCGCGGCAAGCACATCAAATTCTGTTTCCGCCGTTTTATTGGCGACATCGGGCGTCACAAGCTGATTTTTCCACCGGCTCATGCGGGCAAATGCCGCGCCGAAAGGGAAGTTTTCTCCGCCGAGTCCCAGCATACCGCCCGCCTGTTTGAAAACACCCAGCTGATCGGATTCGTCCGCAATGGTGAATCCGGGCAGATAGCCCAATGCGGCAATTTCTTTACGCAGAAGTTTGCCACAGAAAGAGTGAAATGTTCCCAGCGTGACCTTTTTTGCCGCTTCGGGATCGACCAGTTTGGCAAGACGTTCACGCATCTCCCTTGCCGCTTTATTGGTAAAGGTCATGCCGAGAATGTTTTCAGGAGCAATCCCCGACGCAAGCATATAGGCAATGCGGTAGGTGATCACACGGGTCTTGCCGGTTCCGGCACCGGCGAGAACCAGTACCGGACCGTTGACCGTCCCGGCAGCGGAAGCCTGTTCAGGATTCAGCTGAGAGAGGATTTCTTCACATGTCATGACTTAAAAAATTTTCTTCAAATCAGACGATTTTGACTGCGAAATCAAATTTTCCGTCGTTGGCAACAGCGGCTGCACTGGTGACAGCGTTGGTGAAATCAGCAAAGACACCGCCGGAAACAACGTATTCAGCAGCACAATCGGCGCAACCGGCGTTGAAAGCGGTGTCAACGTTGGTATCGCACGGAGCGTTGAGTTCATAGGTTGAAATATACCGGGCTTCGCCGTCCTTGAGGGCAAATTCACGGACGAGGATGGCATCCTTGCGGACGATTCCCAGGAAACCAGCGGGCTTGGAAACGTGAATCACTGAAACGATACGGGGGGTATCCAGAGAATCCTTTTCGTAATCCATGGCAAGAAGTCCGAGGGTGATGGCATCGCGGACATTCATTCCGGCATCAATTTTTTCAGCGATGGGATCGGTCTGGGAACCGTTGGTGGCAACAGCCCATTCGCCGTTTCCGGCAACACGCAGACAGTTGTAGCTGATGTAGGGGTTCTTCGCAAGATCAGATTCAGCTCCCGGACGGGGAACAACCGCAATCCTGTCGTTGGAAATGACCGCCTGACGGTTCGGGAAGGATCGGGAGGAAACCCGGTACATCGCAGCATTTTTTCCATCAAGGGTACGACCGAAAGCAACAATTCGTCCAATATACATAATTAAAATCCTTTCTTTTGTAAAGTTTATTTACGGATGAAATATTGTTCTTTACATAAAATGCAGCCAAAATGCTGTTAAATCAAGTAAATCCGTTGGAAAATATGCAAGTTTGATGTTATTTTACTTAAAAGACACAAAACAAATGAGGTTTTTTTATGTTTCCTGTGGCATTGAGAATCGGAGCCATCACCATTTACTGGTACGGTGTCATGGCGGCAATCGGCTTTCTTCTGGCGATATACGTCCAGAAATTCACAAAAGAACACGCAAAAATGACTGATGATGACACTTCAAATGTCATTTTCGTCGCAATGATTGCCGGACTTGTCGGTGCAAGAATTTTTTACGTTGTCCAATTCTTTCACCTTTTCAAAGATAATCTGTGGAATATCATCCGGGTCGATCAGGGCGGACTGGTCTTTTACGGCGGATTCATTCTCGCCATCATCGCTTTAATCGTCTACGCCAAAATCAAAAAAATCGATCCCGTTCTGATGTTTGACGCCATCACGCCTGCCATGGCAATCGGACACGCCTGCGGCAGAATCGGCTGTTTTCTCCACGGCTGCTGTTTCGGAAACCCCGCTTCTTTTTTCGGTGTCCGTTATCCGGCAGGCAGTGAAGCGGTCCTCAAATACGGAGAAGGAACTCTTCTTCACCCGACCCAGCTTTACGAAGCAGGAGCCAATTTCATTGCGTTCTGGTTCTTCCTCAAACTTGCCCGCAACTGCAAACGGGGCGTTGCCATGAGCAGTTACTTCATCTATTACGGCACCACACGTTTTCTGATTGAACTTCTGCGCGGAGACAATCCGCACATCTGGGGATTGTTCACCCCTGCCCAGCTGATTGGTCTGCTCTTAATCCCAACCGGAGTTATCCTGCTCCTCTATTTCAAAAAAAATGCCGCACAAGACGCTTGAATTTGACATCACGCCCGACTGTTCCGGAGCAAGACTTGACCGCTGTCTGTCACGTCTGATTCCCGGTTCGTCGCGCGCTTATCTTCAGAAACTCATCAAAGACGGACTGGTTCAAAACAGCGCAGGCTCTTCCCTTACCCTGCCCCGTTATCCCGTAAAATCAGGAGAACACATTATTGTCACCATGCCCGAGATAGAGGATACCACCGTTAAGGCAGAAGATTTTGACTACCCCATCCTCTTTGAAGATGAACACATGCTCGTCATTGCCAAACCTGCCGGCGTTGTAGTTCATCCCGCCGCCGGTAATCCGGACGGAACCATCGTCAATGCCCTGCTCGGACGTTATCCCGGTTTCGGAGACCGCTTTCAAAATGTCAACGGCAGACCCGGCATCGTTCACCGTCTGGACAAGGACACCTCCGGCTGTCTTGTCGTAGCCAAAACCCCCGATGCCCTCTTTAAATTGGGGACTGCTTTTGCCGAACACACCACACAGAAAACCTATCTTGCCCTGGTGCGCGGCGTTCCCAAAAAACTCAGCGATGAAATCGTCAATCTCATCGGACGTCATCCCGTCAACCGTCAGAAAATGGCGGTTGTTGAACGCAACGGCAAAATGGCGATTTCTCTTTACAGAACAAAAAAATCCGGAACCCTTGACGGAAACACCGTTTCTCTGATGGAAGTGGATATCAAAACCGGAAGAACTCATCAGATCAGAGTTCACTTATCAAGCATCGGCATCCCGGTTCTGGGCGATCAGGTCTACGGCGGAAGCAGAACAAATATTGAAGGAGCCGACCGTCAAATGCTCCACGCATGGCGCATAAGCCTGCCCCATCCTGCAACCGGAGAACGCATGACTTTTGAAGCCCCGATACCTGAAGATATGCAAACTTTGATTGACAGAACTTTATGGGAAAATGAAAATCTCTTGAAATAAGAAAGGTAAAACGCCATGTCATCCTCCTCTATCCGTCCTCACATGCAGTGGTTCAACGAAGCCCGTCTGGGCATTTATATACATTACGGACTCTATTCCATTTTGGGCAGAGGCGAATGGACCATGTATTCAGAACGCATTCCGGCAAAGGAATATGCGAAACTTGCAGATCAGTTTTTCCCCGCCCCGCGCTGCGCTGAAGAATGGGTTGAAACCGCCTGCGCCGCCGGAGCAAAATATATGGTTCTCACCACCCGGCACCATGAGGGATTCTGTCTGTTTGACAGCAAATACTCTGATTTCACCAGCGCAAAGTGCGGCTGCAAGCGGGATATCGTTGCCGAATACGTCGAAGCCGCCCGCAAAGCGGGACTGCGCGTCGGACTTTATTATTCTCTGCTCAACTGGCGCAATCCCGGTTATTTTGAACCTGAAAAATATCCCGAATCTTATCAGGAAATGATTGATACCATCCACAAACAGGTTCGCGAACTTATGACCAATTACGGCAAAATCGACCTGTTGGAATACGATGGCGGATGGGATGCAAAATTAGCCAAAACAAGAGCAGAACGCGCCGCTTTCTGGCGTTCACACGAACTCAATGCCATGGTGAGAGTTCTTCAGCCGGGCATCATCATCAATGAACGCGCCTGTACAGATGAGGATATCGTCACCCCCGAACAGGAAATCCGCGCCGGTGAAGGAAAAATGAGCGAAAGCTGTATGTGTATCGGCGACAGCTGCGCCTGGGGTTACACCCGGTTCAATCCCAACTGGAAAACACCTGTCCAACTGATTCAAAATCTGGTTATCGCTGCCCAGTGCGGCGGAAATTATCTGCTCAATATCGGTCCTGCCGCTGACGGTCATATCCGCAATGAGGAATACACCCGGCTTTCTGTTTTGGGACACTGGCTCAGACGGAATGAAGAAGCTATCCGCGCCTCAGAAAGCTGTGATCTTATCGGCAGCAGCCGCCCCGGGATCGTTGACCTCAATCTGCAGGGTCCCTGGACTTGCAAAGGCAACACCGGTTACTGGTGCATTTTCCGCTGGCCCGGCAGAACTGCCACCGCTGTAAAAGTCGGAACTCCGGTCAGAAAAGTCACTCTTCTCAACGATGACAAAGCGTTGCCCTTTGAATGGAACGCCGACACCAAACGCCTTAAAATCAACGGTCTTCCCGCCCTGCCCCCGGATGATCTCTGTTCAATCATAAAAGTTGAATTTGAGGACGTCCCGCAACTTGCAGACGAACCCGACCTCGCTGAATGGATCAACGGTTGACAGTCAGCGTATAAAGTATCATGGCTGACAGCATAAAGACAGCCATGATACTGCGGCGGAGCCAGATTTTTCCCGAAACCTGCGGTTCGTTTTTTTCAAGTCCGAAGTGCAGCAGCACCATTCCGAGAATGATGGAAACAATCCCGCGTCCCGCCTGAATGATACTGCCGAACACAACGCCGATCAAACCGAAACAGGTATAAAGAAACAGCATGGACCCCAGATAAACCAGACTGTAAGGTACGGAATCTTTCAATTCATCACGCCTCAGGGGATATTTGAGCAATCCGGGCAGAACTGCAACTCCCAGAAGCGTAAAGCAGCACCCCATGACGCCAACGGCATTGAAAAGCATGGATTTCCCCGGCATGAGCAGCATCATTTTGGTTATACACATATCGCAGAGCGCATAGCCGAAAGATGCCATCACAAGCCAGAAAACAGCACGCAAAGAGAGTCTGCCGCCTGAAAAATTCATTCCGACAGCGGCAACGGTACACAGCAGGACCGCCAGCCATTGCAGTCCTGAAAGCATATTGCCCAGAAGTGTGGAAACAACCGCAAGAGCAATCAGTTTCAATCCGATCAGAGATGAGGCTCTTGTGGCTTCAACTTCTTTTAACAGCACAAAGAAACTGGTTTGTCCCCAGATGAAAGTTGTCACCTGTCCGAGAAGCAGCGCAAAGAATTTTTGATTGCAGGGAACAGATGCAAAACACAGATACCCTGTCAAAAGTATCAATCCTCCGGCGGACATGACCAGCTGTGAAAAGATTGAGAGTTTCACAGGATCCTGATGTTTACGGATATAACTCCGCGAAAAGATATAACTGCTGCACATAAACAAAACGGAAAGAAATCCCGCCGCAATACCGGAAAACATGATAAACTCCCTGTAAAAAAGCTGTTATTTTTGACAATCTCATTAAAATACCACACTCCGGCTCTTTTTTCAATGCGGCATATTATTTTCAAACAAAGCCGCAAAATAAAATCCGCATTCCCCAAGCTGCGACCAACGGAAGCAATAGATGTGAAGTTGCAAAACTTGCGTTTTGCAGTGAAGATGTGAAGACGGCGGCTTTGCCGCCTTGTGAAGTTGCCCCTGACGGGGAAGGATGTGTTGAAATAACGTATTGTTCAAAAAAATCCGCATTCCCCAAGCTGCGACCAACGGAAGCAGCCCTACCCCGCTTTTTTTGAAAAGGAGATGGGGGTCCGGGGGGAAGAGGAAAAACTTTTTTTCACGTGAAAAAAAGTTTTTCCTCTTCCCCCCGGTCTCTATTCCGCGCGGCGGCGGTATTCGCGGCAGAGATCTGAGGCGGTTTTGCCGCACTCTTTGCGGATAAAAGAACTGAGGTGTGATAAATTTTTCATACCGCAGTCAAAGGCGATCTCTTTTAAGCTCATGCTGCTGTAAACGATCAGATGCAGAATTCGTCTCAACCGCATCTGGCGCCTGAAATCGCCGGGGGAAATCTGATACCGTTCAACAAATTTGTTGCGGAGCAAATCACGGTTTCCGCCAAGTCTGGAACAATGTTCTGTAATGGAATACTGCCACTGGGTATCCTGTTCAAGTTGTTTGCGTAAAAGTTCCACCGGCTCATCCTCTTCGATCGGCTGGCGCAGAAAATACTGCAAAAGTTTTAATATTTCAAGTTCGGCCTGCAGCTGATTCTGAGGCAAAGAACTGCTGTAAAGGCGGCTGATATTTTCAAAAGTTTTTTTGAGTTCCGCAGCTTCGGCACTTTTTAAAACAATCTTATTGGGCAGTTCCAGAAGATGACCGTTGTAGTTCCAGAAATATTTCCGGGTGGCGTCATCGTATTTCAATGCGGGGAATGCCAGCATGATCCACCAGTTTTCGCGGGTGGAATCAAATTCAAAAACGGTTTTGAATCCGGGGGCGCCGATTGACAGCGTCGGCACATCTTCATCAACAGCCGCATCAAAAGTGCCTTTGATGGTTCCATCCGGATAATACGTCGTCTGCCGTACCTTTCCTTTCAAGTAAAGTCCGACACCCCATGTCCGGGAAATCTGAGAGGATTTTTGAGCCTCACGATATACCCCCACATTCATTATTTTCGGAAGAATCATAAATGCAACCTTTGCAAAAATATAAATCAAAAAGCACTTTATGTAAACTTATTTCAATAATATACCATGCAAAAATCAAAATTCAAATTATATTATACTCATAACCCAATAAAGGAGATATTTGTTATGGGAATCAAACTCGGTCTTGCCGGTCTCGGTGCTTTCGGAACAGTCTTTGCGCCGCTTTTCGCCTCTCATCCTCTGGTGGATGCCATTTATCTCTGCGATGCAGAAGCAGATAAAATCAAACAGAATGCAGAAAATCCCGCCGTGGCGGCAAAACTTGCAGGAACTTGTTTCAGCATTGATGAAATGGCAAAAATCGACTGTGACGGCGTGGTTGTCCAGACTCAGCCCTCTCTGCACGCGCCCCAGTGCATCCAGTTGATGGAGTCCGGAAAATTTGTCTATTCCGCTGTTCCTGTTATCGGCGTTCCCGACGACAATGAAATTCTTGACTGGTGCAGCAAAATCATTGAAACCGTCGAAAAAACCGGCATGGAATATATGCTCGGAGAAACCACCATTTACCGTCCGCAGACCATGTTCTGCCGCCGTATGGCACGTCAGGGTATGTTCGGTGATTTCGTCTATGCTGAAGCGGAGTACGCGCACGATGTGGATTCCTCATGCTCCCTGCGTCAGGTTCAAGCGCACCGCACAACCGGAAAAATCGGCGGCACTCTGGCTGAGCGCAACAGACACTATTATGAACGCGGCTTAAAGTCACATCCCATGTCCTACCCGACCCACTCCGTCTCAGGCGTACTGGATGTCATGCGCTGCAAACCGTTGAGCGTTTCTGCCATCGGTTACAGAAACAGCAACAATGACCCCTTTTTCAAAAATTACGATTTCAGCAATATCGTTGCTTTTTTCAAACTTGACAACGGCTGCTCCCTGCGCGTGGCTGAAATGCGCGAAATCTCCTCCAACATCGGATTGGACGGAGAAGATTTCCGTATTTTCGGCACCAGAGGCAGTTACTCCCTGAGAAACTGGCGTTACAACGGACGCGTTGAACCGACTCCTGAAAAGAAACCCAACGTATTGACCGAATATACCGATCAGGAAATGCGCGATCCCCTCCCCCCCCGAAGTCTTTGCCGCGTTCAAAGCCGCCCTCAACATCAAAGGCGAAGACAAAGAAGATGATTTCATTCCCTCCGGTCACGGCGGTTCCCATCCTTACCTTGTCCATGAATTCGTCTCTTCCGTCTACGAACGCCGCCGCCCCGCCGTCTCTGCCTGGGACGCCGCAACATATATGGCTATGGGCGTCGCCGCTCACCGGTCCGCTCAAAAAGACGGCGAAATCATCAAAGTCCAAGACTTCGGCAAAGTCTGGTAAGC